>NZ_JAUSWQ010000009.1:0-134004 GCF_030815285.1 Chryseobacterium sp. MDT2-18
TTGTTCTTGTGTAAAGTTCATAAGTCTGTACGTTTATTTGTTGTAATTTAAAAATACAACTTTTTACTTTACACACTTTTTTAGTACAGTATCAAAAGTTGTGTTTATGCAAAAATATTTTGTAGTCTGAATAGAAAAAACGCCCGATCTCTGACTCCTCTGAAGTTGCTTCTGAATTTTTTAATTTTTTGCGTTGAAAGATTCTGCGGATGCATTTGTACTTCGATGATTGAAGTAGTTTTACAAGGAAACTTGAGAAAAATAAAATGGCTAAATTTCCTCTGTTAGATTATAAACTAAATATTTATTAAATAAAAAAAGAGTGAAATTATTCACTCTTTTCTTTTAACTTTAATAATTAAATGATCGAAAAACCTGATTCCAAATCAGCGATAATATCGTCAATATGTTCGATTCCCACACTCAATCTTATTTGGCCTGGGCGAATGCCTGCTTTTTCTTGTTCGGCTTCAGAAAGTTGTTCGTGAGTCGTTGATGATGGATTGATAATCAAAGTTTTCGAATCTCCAACATTCGCAACGTGACTGATCAGGGATAAATGATTAATGAATTTCACAGCGGATTCTTTTCCTCCTTTAATGTCAAAACTAAGCACGCCGCCAAAACCTTTTTTTAAATATTTTTTGGCATTTTCATGATCCGGAAAACTCGATAATCCCGGATATAGTACCTTTTCTACTTTAGGATGATCTTCCAAATAGTCAGCGATGGTTTGCGCATTGCTCACCGTTCTTTCTAAGCGAAGCGACAATGTTTCTAAACCCTGCAACAAAAGAAAAGAATTGAAAGGAGAAATCACAGGGCCGAAATCACGCATACCTTCAACTCTGGCTTTAATGATGAATGCGATATTTCCAAACTGAGAATCTACCCCAAAAACATCTGAAAATACCAAGCCGTGATAACTTTCAGAAGGTTCGGATAATTGCGGAAATTTTCCGTTACCCCAATCGAAATTTCCACCATCAATAATGATTCCGCCTATAGAAGTTCCGTGCCCACCGATCCATTTGGTAGCAGATTCTACCACGATATTCGCACCATGCTTCAGGGGCTGAAAAAGATAACCGCCAGCACCAAAAGTATTATCGACAATTAATGGGATACCGTGTTTTTTGGCAACTTCCGCAATTGCCTCAAAATCCGGGATATTTAAACTTGGATTTCCAATGGTTTCCAAATAAATGGCTTTCGTATTTTCGTCAATCAACCGGTCGAAATTTTCTGGATCATTATTATCTGCGAAGCGCGTTTCTATCCCTAATTTTTTAAAGGAGACTTTGAACTGGTTAAAACTTCCGCCGTATAAATAGGGAGAACTCACGAAATTGTCGCCGTTTTGCAGGATGTTGGTCAATGCTAAAAACTGTGCGGCATGTCCCGAACTTGTTGCCAAAGCGGCGATACCGCCGTGCAAAGCAGCCATTCTTTTTTCGAAAACATCGGTGGTTGGATTCATCAGTCGCGTATAGATATTTCCGAATTCTTTTAACCCAAAAAGATTAGCTGCATGATCTGCATCATTAAAAGTATAGCAGGCGGTTTGATAGAGCGGAACAGCTCGTGAGTTGGTGGTTGGATCTACGGTTTGACCGGCGTGAACCTGTAAAGTTTCAAATTTTAAATTGCTCATATTTTAATTAATTTGTTTTAAATTTTGCAACTTATCCTTTGAAAATACTTGTCGAAAGAGCATAAAAAAAGCTCTTTCGACAAATCAAAAGAGCTTAATATATAGAAATTCTATTTTCTAAATTTTAATATCTGACTTATCTTTCCCGCGCTGGCGAGTTGAATTTTGCACCTTATTTATTTCTAAACAGGTTGCCAAAGTTTCATAGGGTCAATTCCCTCCACTTTTCTGAATAAGTTGCGATGTTTTAAAGAACGTTTAAGACTGCAAATCTATATAAATATTTTGAATTTCCAAAAAATGCCAGTTACATTTTACGTTTTTTTTTTAAACTATTGATTTATAAGTAGATTTAAATAGTAACAGTATTTTTTTATGATTTCGCTTTATTTAAAAAATAGGTATTGTTATTTTATCGTTTAAGCTCAAATTTTGGAGTTGATAATCGCAGATTTCAGAATGACTGGTTCAGATTTGATCATTAATTTTTCTGTTTTTGTCTGGGATTTTTATCTGAGCACCTAATGATTAGATTAAAATTTATTCCTTAATGTATTGTATTAAAGTTTGTTAAATCTTCTTTGGTTTGAAATGTTTAAATTAAATTTAGGGTAACCTAAAAACACCTGTTATGATTGTAAAAGTACTTGAAGTAATTGCTACTTCAGAAATTAGTTTCGATGACGCTGTGAGAAATGCCGTAAAAGAAGTTTCGAGAACCATAAAAAACATCGACAGCGTTTATGTAAAAGATATGAAATGCCATGTGAAAGATGGTGAAATTTCAACTTACGGATGCGTTTGTAAGGTTTCTTTCAGGGTTGAATAATCAGCTATTCGGCAATGAAAAACATCCATTTTGTAGACTCAAAATGGATGTTTTTTATACTGGATTTATGATTTAGCGATTGATTTTAATTTTTTGTTCCCCAAGGCGCGCCTGGTGTTTCAATCGTTTTAGTCAAATCAAATCGTACGGTGAACAAACGGTCGCTTCCGACTCTGCGAAGGTTATAAGTGAAACTTTCACTATCAATGGTGAACCACCAAATATTGGTAGCTGCTTTCGGCAACATCTGGGTGGTATGTGCATCAGCAGGAAACATTTGAAGGTTCTCCAGACCTACATTTGAACTTGTGCCACCATATTGCGTTACTTTTTCTTCGGTCCCGTCGGGATTTCGGTGGTCGTGTTTTAAACTTAAAATTTTATCGGGATTAATATGCAGGACCCACGTTCGGGATTTATCGTCACCTACGAAAAAAGGAATTTTAATCTCTTTTTTTTCACATGACCGAACGTGCATTATGAGTTTTTTGCCGGTAAATCCGTCGCCTTCAGCACCTCCGGAAATTATTTCACCTTCATACGCTTTTCCGCAATGTGCTGCTAATTGTGTCCAGAATTTTTCGGAATTTGTTTTTTCCTGCGCCAGAAAATTGACGGGAAGCAGGAGTGCAAGATAGAGCAGTGCTTTCATGTTTTCGTTTTTGATAAGAGGTTATTAATAAAAAGTTAAACATACAAAAAATCCCCTGAAGATGGATACCCAGGGGAATTTATGAAAAGTATTTATATGTTGTCATTTATTTTTCAAATATTCGGAGTTGAGCATCAATATAAGTACACTCTTTTTTAGGTTTCAAAGAATTTAATCCAAATGCAAATTGTCAATTAACCGCACTGTACCAACATTTACGACGATAAACGCGCGGTACTTTTTATCTTTATAAAAGAAATCGGTTTGTTTTAAAGTTTTTTCATCGGCGATTTCAAAATATTCTAAAGTCATTCCGCGCTGGTCATCAAAAATATCTTTCACGCGTTTATTTATTTCAGGAACGGTAATGACCCGGAACCAGTCATTTACTTTTAACAAAGTATCGTGAATCACTTTGGCTGCATCTCTTTGAACAGGGGTTAGTCTTTCATTTCGAGAACTCATGGCGAGCCCATTTGCTTCCCGATAAATTGGTGCACCGTGGATTTTCACAGGAAGGTGTAGCTGGTCGACCAGCTTTTCGATAATAGCCAATTGTTGATAATCTTTTTCCCCGAAGTAAGCATTGTTGGGTTTTACCTGTCTTAACAGTTCTTCTACTACTGTTCCTACTCCATCAAAATGTCCGGGACGAAACTTACCTTCCATTTCATTTTCCAGACCATCGAAATCATAGGATTTACTTTTTAGTCCGTCTGGATAGAGATCGGCAACTTCTGGCAGATATAAGGCATCAACAATTCCGGTGTTTTTCAGTAGCGCAATATCCCGTTCGGTATCACGCGGGTATTTGGTTAAATCATCAGGATTATTGAATTGAGTAGGATTCACGAAAATGGAGGAAATAACCAGATCGTTTTCTGCGGTGGCTATTTTGTACAGTGAAAGATGGCCTTCGTGTAATGCACCCATTGTTGGAGCAAAACCGATTTTTTTGCCCATTTCTTTCTGTCTTTCGACGTAATCTATAAGTGTTTTTTTGTCTCTGAAAATTTCCATAATTAATTAGATTATCCTTGTAAAAATAACAATTTCCCGCAAACGGGCAGGTAAATTTTTATGATTTTTTTGGAATACTGTCATTTTTTTTGGGTAATAATCTTAATTAATGTTAATTAAAAATTATTACATTAAAATTTCGTAAATTTGCCTTGTAGAATATTCTGCCCAAAAATTTAGAAGAAAGTTAGAATTTATGCCGAACCAAAAGATTTTATATGTAACCACGGAGATGTCTCCTTATCAGGAAGATAACAATATGGCGACAATGGTGAGTAAAATGGCACTCAAAATGCACCAAGACGGAAATGATGTGAGAGTGTTTATGCCAAAATTTGGCCAGATCAGCGAAAGAAAATTTCAATTGCATGAGGTAATTCGTCTATCCGGAATGAATATTATTATTAATGATTTGGATCAACCCCTGATTATTAAGGTAGCATCCTTACCGGGAGAGAGATTGCAGGTTTATTTCATCGACAATGAGGAGTATTTCAAGAGAAAACAATTCTACATCGACGATAAAGGACAGCCTTTCACCGATAATGATGAACGTGCGATTTTCTTTGCCAGAGGAGTGATCGAAACCATCAAAAAGCTTAACTGGGTGCCCGATGTGATTCACCTGAATGGATGGATGGCCTCATTTATACCGGTTTATTTAAAGACTTTTTACAAAAATGATTCTTATTTTAATGATTCAAAAATAGTGCTTTCTGTTTATAATGAAGATAACATGGCATTATCTGAATCTGTAGAAGAAAAAATGAAGTTCGACAATATAACCGGACTAAAAGCGTTTAAGAATCCAAGTTTTCAGAGTTTCGTTATCGAAAGTATCGATATGGTTGATTTAGTAATAAAAGGTGATGAATTCCTTGAAGAGGATCTTAACAAAGCTTTCACCGATACTAAAACGGCCAAATCAGAATATATAGACGCTGATTCAATCAACAAATTATACTAAATCAATTTATATTTAATGATAAGAAATATCCAAGAATTATTCAAAATTACTGCAACATTAGTAATTGGGAGTTTAATTTTAGTGAATTGTGAACCGGATGCAGATCAGTTGGGTTCACAATTTTTTCAAGACGGAGCGAAAGGGAAGGAAGTATCTTACCCCATTATCGCTTATAATTCCAATAATCACGATTCCATAAGAACAGATGCGGCGCGGTTGCAAAGTGCAACTTTGGGCGCTTTTTCGGAGTCTCAATTTGGAATGCAGAAATCTGCATACGTTTCTCAGGTTAGATTATCTGGAGCAAATCCCGATTTTGGAACCAATGCAAAACTGGATTCAGCGGTATTGGTCATTAAGCCGCAGTATGCAGCAGATTCTGTGACTACAGTGACCAATGATAAATATATTTATCCGGAAGGTGCTGTACCGTCGAAAAAAGTTGTCAGTACCTATCCAGTGATTAAATATGGTAATACCAAAATTGGAGGGAAAACGCTTTTGAACTTTAAGGTTTATGAAGTTACCGACTTTTTAGGTTCAAATACGGATGTCGTTTATTCTAACAAAGTTGTGAATACAGGTGCGCAGATTGGCGCAAAAACTTTTGACGGAAATGTTCATTTGGTTAAAGTGACCAAAACGAGTGATAATACAGTATTGTTTGAAAGAAGTGCTGCACTGAGAATCCCTTTAGACAGTGCGTTTTTTGCGAATCAGATTATTAATAAAGCCTCTTCTCCGGAGCTTGCCGATGCAGCTTCATTTATAAGATATTTTAAAGGGATTAAAGTTTCTGTTGATGAAAACGACGGCTATCTTCTTAATTTTGATCCTACTACCACAGAGCTTAATCTTTATTACAAAAATGATAAAGTCACTAATGGAGTAACCACCAGAGAGCAGTCGGTGTACATGATGAATATGGGAGGTTCTAATGCGTTTTTTAATCAGATTGCTTTCAACAGGACAGGAACACCTTCGGCAACTGCTTTAGCGACAACAAACCAAATAACCGGTGATGCAAAGCTTTTTGCACAGGGAATGGGAGGCCCGGGAATTGGTCTTCGGGTTCCAGCTGCAGATGTTGCCAATATCAGAACTTTATTTAACAATAATAAGATTGGTATTATTTCAGCCAAAATCCGTATCTATACTGATGTATCCAGTTGGTCTAATAATTACGCAAAACCTAATTATTTTGTTGTAAGACAAAGAAACTTAGCTCCTAAACCAGGGGAGAAAGAATATCTTGACAATTATTTGCTTGACATGAGTGCTTTAGCAGGCACCGGAATTTATAATTTGGTGAAAGCCTATGATTTGCAAAAAAATCCAGCATACTATGATATTGGAATTACGCAGACCTTTAAAAATATTATTGAAAAACAAGAACGCAATTACGATCTGATATTAAATGTTGGTGCTTATACTACAGATGCCGGAGGTAATTTAGTAGGATCTTTATATCCTTCTTTAGGTGCTCAGAATTTTAATACCAGAAGTTACACCCCTAACAGAGCGGTATTGGTAGGAACCGATCTTACAAATCCAGGCAATGATAAAAGTGCAAGATTGATCCTGACTTACGGACAAAAACAATAATTAGAAAAACAATAACTAAAAAATAAGATATTATATGTGTGGAATTGTAGGATATACTGGTTTTCAGGATGCTTATGAAGTTGTAATCAATGGGCTTCGCAGATTAGAGTATAGAGGATATGACAGTGCGGGAATTGTACTCGAAAATGATAATTCAGTTTTTAGTGTTTCAAAGACGAAAGGTAAAGTAGATGATTTGGTCGCTATTTCAGGAAATTTAGCAGGTACCGCACATATAGGAATGGGGCATACCCGATGGGCAACACACGGGGTTCCAAGTGATAGAAATTCACATCCACATCTTTCAAATAATGAAAAAATCGCTTTGGTTCATAATGGGATTATCGAAAACTATGATACCCTGAAAATTATGTTGACCGAGAAAGGATTTGCTTTTCAGTCAGAAACAGACACAGAAGTATTGGTGAATCTCATCCAATACATTATGGATATTAATGAGGAAATGGATTTCCCTACGGCAGTTCGTTATGCTTTAAATGAAGTTTTCGGTGCGTATGCAATTACAGTGATGCACGAAGATTTTCCCGGAGTATTGGTGGTTGCCAGATTAGGTTCTCCTTTAGCCATCGGTTTAGGAAATAATGAATATTTCATTGCTTCGGATGCTTCTCCTTTTGTTGAATTTACAAAAGAGGCCGTTTATTTAGAAGAAGGTCACATGGCTACTATTTCTTTAGAAAACGGTGTTGACATCAGAAATATTAAAGATAATGTAAAAATTACCCCGGAAGTTCAACAGTTAAAACTGAGTTTGGAGCAGATTGAAAAAGGAGGTTACGAACATTTCATGTTAAAGGAAATTTTCGAACAGCCAAAATCGATTCACGATACTTTAAGAGGCAGACTATTGGTAGAAGAAGGGATCATCAAAATGGCCGGAATCTGGGATAACCTGGAAAGATTAAACCAAGCACAGAAAATCACCATTATCGCTTGTGGTACTTCTTGGCATGCCGGTCTTATCGGAGAATATTTAATCGAGGAGTTTGCAAGAATCCCTGTAGAAGTAGAATATGCTTCGGAATTTAGATATAGAAATCCAATTATTTCTGAAAAAGATATCGTGATTGCAATTTCACAGTCAGGTGAAACTGCCGATACGATGGCCGCTATTAAAATGGCTAAAGAGAGAGGCGCTTTCGTGTACGGAATTTGTAACGTCGTCGATTCCTCCATTTCAAGAGTTACTGATGCAGGCTCTTATACGCACGCAGGACCGGAAATCGGTGTTGCTTCAACAAAAGCGTTTACTGCCCAGTTGACCGTTCTTTCTTTGATTGCTTTAAAATTAGGGAAGCACAACGGACATTTGAGCAATCAGGAGTTCATGAGATTAATCACCGAACTGGATACCATTCCGCAAAAAGTTCAGGAAGTTTTAGAAACCACCCACGAAATTACAAAGGAAATTGCAAAGAACTTTGTTGATGCCCAGAATTTCCTTTATTTAGGAAGAGGATATAATTTCCCTGCTGCGCTGGAAGGAGCTTTGAAGTTAAAAGAAATCTCTTATATTCATGCAGAAGGATATCCTGCAGCCGAAATGAAGCATGGTCCGATCGCTTTGATCGATGAAAATATGCCAATCGTTATTATCGCTCCGAAAAAAGGGCATTATGACAAAATTGTAAGTAACGTTCAGGAAATTAAAGCGCGAAAAGGTAAAGTTATTGCAGTGGTAAACAAGGGTGACACGCAAGTTGCTTCTGTGGCAGATTATGTAATTGAATTCCCGGAAACTTCAGAATGTTTCTCCCCAATTATCGCCTCCGTACCTTTACAATTACTGGCTTATTATATTGCAGTGTACCGAGGAGCCAATGTTGACCAACCGAGAAACCTTGCAAAATCAGTTACTGTTGAATAAAAAGTAAATGATTGTAAAATAATACAGACATTTTTACGTTTTGGAAAAAAAATCATAAATGTTTTTCCAAAAAATTATATATTTACCGCTTAATTTCAATTATTAGAATGAAAAGAGTATTCCTTATATTATTATCAGCTACTGTAGTAATCTCGTGTTCAAAAAGCGGGGGAAGCTCAGCCGGCAAGGGAGGATCCAAAGGAGAGTTGATACCCAGAAACAAATCAAAATCCTTTGTTTCAGAAAGACCTTACGGTATGGTGGCAATTCCTGCCGGGTCTTATGTGATGGGTTTAGCTGATCAGGATTTTACCAATACTCCCGAAAAGGCAACGCTTAAAACGGTTACTGTTTCTTCGTTCTTTATGGATGAAACCGAAATCACTAATGCCGAGTATAGAGTTTTTATTAATTATGTTCGGGATAGTGTCGTGCGCTCTTTATTAGCTGAAGCAGCTGGCGACGGTTCAGGAGCAGGGATTGGTAGTTTTGCCTACGCTTCTAAAAAAGCAGGTACCACTCCCAATGCTTACCAGGAGTTTATGGAGTCCCAGGGGGGAAGAGATGGTTATGACGAGTCTAAAAAATTAGATTGGAGCGTTCCGTTGAAATGGAGAACTTCGGATTATCCGGATGCTCAGTATGCAGAGATTTTAGAATCAGTGTACCTTCCGCCGGCAGAAAGAATCAATAATGAGCGAATTATTGATACCAGAAAACTGAAGTACGCTTACAATTGGGAAGATATTGAGTCTGCAGTTAAAGATAAATCAAGAGGTGCTAAATATTTGAAAAAAGAAAGTATCGCCGTTTATCCCGATACCACGGTTTGGTTAAAGGATTTTAATTATGCATATAACGAACCTCTGTATGATGGCTATTTTTGGCACAGTGCTTACAAAAATTATCCTGTAGTCGGAGTAACCTGGGATCAGGCAAGAGCGTTTTGTAATTTTAAATCAAAGTTAAAATCCGATTATAACGAATCTTTGAAAAAGAAAAAGCAAAAAGCAATGTCATTCCGTCTTCCGACTGAAGCTGAATGGGAATATGCGGCCAGAGGAGGTAAAGAGAACGCAACCTATCCTTGGGGTGGGCCTTATCTGCAAGATGACAGAGGATGTTATTTGGCAAACTTTAAACCGAAAAGAGGTAATTATATCGAAGATGAAAAGAAAGGAACGTACACCTATACTGCTCCCGTAAAGAAATTCCCTAAAAACGGATTTGGGCTTTATGATATGGCAGGGAACGTTGCAGAATGGACGGAATCTCCTTACAATAATTCAACTTACCAGTTTGCGTCTACCTTGAATCCTTATTTGTCCAATCAAGCATACAGAGAGCCTCGGAAAACAGTACGCGGTGGATCTTGGAAAGATATCGGTTATTTGTTAATGACCGGATCTAGAGATTACGAGAGAAAAGATTCGGCAAGAAGTTATATTGGTTTTAGAACAGTTCAGGATATTCCTGAGGGAACTGCTAAATACAAGAAGAGAACAAATTAAAAAAAAAACAGTAATTACTTAATAACCACTAATAAAATCATAGCACATGTTTAAAACTAAAGAAGCAACTTATAATTTCATCTACTCAATTGGGGCTGCAATCGTAATTTTAGGAGCACTTTTCAAAATGACCCACTGGAGTATTGGTCCGCTTACAGGTAATGTAACTTTGGCGATCGGTTTGATTACTGAGGCGGTTATTTTTACGATCTTCGCATTTGATGCTCCAAAATCTGAAGAATCTTATGCTTGGGAAAACGTGTATCCGGAACTTTTAGATAGCCATGCCACTCCAAATCCAAAACATTCTTCCGGTGCAATGCAATTGGCAGAAGTGAAAGAACTGGAGATTTCTTTATCAGATAAATTAGATAAAATGCTTGCTGATGCTAAATTGGATGTAAACTTATTTGACCGGTTAAGAACAGGAATCGAAAAATTCTCAAGTTCTGTAGATCAAATCAATCAAACAGTGGATGTTAGTGGTTCTACCGCAAAATATAACGATCAGCTGATGTTGGCAGCAAGTCATCTTGAAAGCATGAATGCATTATACGCACTTCAGTTGGAGCACGGAAAAACGCAAACTGAATATAGCAAAAAGTATGTAGAAGACATGCAGAAATCTGCTTTACATTCAGAGAAATTTAACGAAGAATTATCAGGATTAACTTCTAACCTTAATAGTCTTAACAGAGTTTACGGCGGAATGCTTAGCGCAATGAAATCATAGTTTTCTTACCATTTATATTTAAAATTTAAACTATTAACAAAATTTATTAAAATGGCACAAGGAAAACAGACACCTCGTCAGAAGATGATCAACTTGATGTATTTGGTTTTCATTGCGATGCTTGCAATGCAGATCGATCAGGAAATCATCAGATCATATAAAGATACGACCGGTTCTTTGGAAGAGACCAGGGTGTTGACGGAGAGTAATAATGCGATATTTAAAAAGACTCTCGAAGTAAAAGCTGAAAAATCTCCAGAAACATTTACTGCACCTCTGGATAACTATAAAGGACTGGAAGCGAAAGCTGACGATTTAGTGGGATCAATCGAAGAGTTAAAAAGAAATTTAAGTAAGGACGCAGAATACGATACTAAAAATGAAATTCAGGAAAGTTTTGCTGCACTAAATAATACAGAACCTTCTACCAATATGTTTTTTGTTGGAGGCGATGAAACAAAACCATCCAAAATAGCACTTGATTTAAAAACAAAGATTGATGCTTTTAGAAATTATGTAAACCAGACTTTCGGGTCAAACCAGTTGATGAAAGCTTTGGTTGACAGAACGAATCAACAAATGATTTCGGAGTTTGCAAAACCTAAAAACAATAAAAATTTCAATCAATATAAATTTTATAACCAGCCTTTAATTGCTGCCTTATCGAATTTAGAAGTAATCCAGTCTTCTGCAAGAGGAATTCAGGGTGATGCTTTATCGGTAATGCTTCAGGAAAAAGTGGATGCAGATATCAAGTTTGATGCTTACTCTGCGATTGTCTCCGCACCGGCAACGGTTATTCAGGGAGAACCGGCACAGGGTAAAGTCGCCATCGGTAACTATTCCAGCAATGTTCCGGGATTATCGATGCCAGGTTTGACCGTTGAAAATGGTCAGGGAATTAAGAATTTAGAAACAGGTACATTAGGTGAAAAAACCTTTAGCGGAGAAATTTCATTTACCGACGTAAACGGCAAAGTCATTCCTTTAAAATACAACCATACTTATAAAGTAATCGCTGGTGCACAGGAATTGAAAGCACAAAAAGGAGCACTTGTAACTGCCGATAAAATGAATGTGCTGTACCGTGGATTGCCGAATCCAATTTCAGGATCAATCTTAGGAGCAGATATGTCAGGGATTTCTTTATCTGCACCGGGAGCATCTGTAAGCGGAGGCGGAGGAAAATGGACCGTTACACCTGGAGGTGGAAGCACGGTGACCTTAACGATTTCAGGACGTGATCCGAAAGGTGGTGTTATTTCACAGGCATTCCCTTTCAGAATTAAAAGTGTGCCGGCGCCAGTTGGACAAATTCAGGGAAATTATGTGGTTTCGATGCCTGCAAGTTCAATCCCGAACCAAAAAGTTTCTGTAGTGATGCCGGACTTCGATTTCCCGGTAAGTTTTACCGTAAACAGTTTTATGTTTAGAGTACCAGGAAAAGCGGGAATGTTGATTAATGGAAACTCACTGAGTTCTGTAGCGAATCTCACGAAAAATCTTCGTAACGGGGATATTGCGTATGTATATAATATTAATGCAACAGCGACTGGCCTTGGTGGACAAACTTTAAAACAGATTCCTCCGGTAGTAATAAACGTACAATAATTACGTTATTGATTTGATAGTATATCTTGTCATTAGTATAAATAATTTAGAATGAAAAAATTCATATTGATAGTGCTTGCTCTGAGTTTCAGCGCAGTTGGAGCACAAACCAAGAAAAAACCAAAAAAGAAAGCTGCGCCTAAAAAGACAGTTGCTGCAAAACCTGTGGAACAGGCGGAGCCGGTTGCACAAATGCCTGCGGAATATCAGGGGGAGTCGGTAGATGATACACCAATTAATTCAATGTCTATTTTAAATGCGAAATCTCCGGAATCCTTTAGAAAATATAGAGATTTGAACTTAATCAAGCAGGGTGACTCTATGGTTTCTAACAAAATTACTCCTTTAGAATATGGATTTATTGAAGATAAAGACATTTTGAAGAGTATGGTGGTGTGGGAAGTCATCGATATGAATGATAAGATCAATCAGCCTTTTTATCATAACGAAGATGGATTGGTCTCAGAAAACAAATCACTTTATCAACTTTTGTTTGATGCTATCAACGACGGCAGAATCAAAGAAGTGTATGATGATGAAATGTTCCAGACAAGATTAAGACCAGATGCAATTCAGTCCCGTATTAAAAACGAGGTGATGAGCAACGCAGGAATTGACCGGATTAATGAAGCCGGTAAATTGACTGCCGAGGAAATGAAGGAGTTCACCAATGTGTATGAAACCAAAACTGAAAATGTAAAGGTTTTAAAAATTAAAGGAATGTGGTATATCGACCGTAGAGATAGCCAGATGAAATACAGATTACTTGGGATTGCAGCAATGGGCCAGGATCCTTCATTGATGGGACAGTTTGGGCCAGACGGTCAGCCGCTTGCTTCTAAGGATGAACTGATTGACCTGTTCTGGGTGTATTATCCAGATGCAAGAAATGTTTTAGCGAACGCCGTGGCTTTTAATAATAAAAATCTTTCTTCTGATATTTCTTTTGATGATTTATTAAATGCAAGAAGATTCTCCAGCATTATCTATAAATCAGATAATGGTTTAGGAAATGGGATCATCAAGGATTATATCCCGAATGATGCCGACGAGCAGTTAGAAGAAAGCGAAAGAATCAAAGCGCAAATCCTGCAAATGGAAAGCGACATGTGGAATTATTAAACAATTCCTTTGAAGATAAACAAAAACCTGAGTACCTTTACTCAGGTTTTTTTTGAACTTATACTGAGTTCAAAAATCCCTTTTTATCAATTAAATTATCAATGAAAAATGTAGATTATATTATCGTTGGCGACGGCTACGCTGCTTTCTTTTTTGCCCATCAGCTAATTCTTCATCAAAAATCTTTTGTTTTGTTTTCTGCGGATAAAAAAGGAGCTTCTCAAGTTTCCGCGGGAATTGTGAATCCTTTGGTGTTAAAGAAATTTACCACATTTTGGCTGGCTGCGGAGCAAATAGAATTTTTGACCAAAACAGTTTCGGAAATTGAAACTTATACCGGTGAAAATTATTTAATTCAGGAAAAAATCCACCGTATTTTTCATGATGAAAGAGAAAAGGATTTATGGTTAATGAAAGCGGAAACCGATGAACTGAAACCCTTTCTAAATCCAGATTTCGAAACGCTGGAAACCATTATAAATCCATTTGGGACCGGCGAGGTAAATCAATCTGCCCGTTTGGATGTTAATGGTTTTTTCAAAGGAATCTCGGCCTATTTGCAGGACAATGAAAGGGTAGTGAAAGAAAAATTTAATTATTCTAAAATTCAAGGCTCAACTTATGACGGATTTAATTTTAAAAATATTGTCTTTTGTGAAGGAATGGGCGTCAGAGAAAATCCTTTTTTTGCCGATATTCAGGTGATTGCAAACAAAGGTCATCATTTAAAAGTGAAACTGTCAGAAAAAATGAAGCATCAATATACTTTAAAGAAAAAGCATTTTCTGTTCCCTTTAAATAATGATATCTACTATTACGGAGGAACTTATGATCCCAACGAACGGGAAAATGAAATCGATGATTTTAAAACTGAAGAATTGAAAGAAGGACTTTCTGCTTTCTATCCGCATGATTTTGAAGTTGAAGAAGTGAATTACGGTTTCCGTCCGACAGTAAAAGACCGTCGGCCTATTATCGGAAATCTTCTTGAACACCAAAATTATTATATTTTCAACGGTTTAGGAGCGAGAGGTATTCTCAATGGCTGCTATTTTTCCAAAGAATTGTATGAGCACATCGAAAATGGCCGCGAGTTAATGAAAGAAGTTGATTTGAAAAGATTTAATAAATAAATTTAAAGATCAGAAATGAAAAACGCCGCAGTAATTGCGACGTTTCTTATTGGTAGGAACTTTCCTGTAATTTTTACTAACATCTAACATCTAACATCTACATCCAACACCTAGCTTCTGATCCATTTCCAAAGTTCCTTTGCGGTCGCTTTATTTCCGTACATTAAAATGCCGACACGGTACACTTTTGCAGCAATATAAATCATTAATAAAGTGGAAACTAAAAGCAAGGAAGCGGAAAGTATAATTTGCCAAACCGGCACTCCAAAAGGAATCCTGGCAATCATCGCAACAGGTGAAGTAAACGGAATCATCGACAACCAAAAGCCAAGCGGGCCTTCAGGATTATTCATGATCGTGAAACTTCCGTACATTCCCACCATCAGTGGAATGATGGCAAACATGGTGAACTGCTGGGTTTCTGTTTCGTTATCAACTGCAGAACCAATTGCCGCGTACATCGAGCTGTAGAAAATATATCCGAGCAGAAAGAACACGATAAATACGCCGATAATCAACGCGACATTCATGTCTAAAAGAATATGGGAAACTTCTCCGGCGATTTGCTGAAAGTCAAATTTCTGCATCATTTCTGCTGACTGCTCTCCGCCGGGAATCTGATTGTTCATCGCGGCAAATCCTGTATTCAGAAATAAGGCTCCGATTACAGACATCGTAATCCAGATGCTGAACTGCGTTAATGCAACCAAAGTTACGCCCAGAATTTTTCCCATCATCAATTCAAATGGTTTTACCGACGAAATGATGATTTCGACCACACGGTTGTTTTTTTCTTCTAAAACACTGCGCATCACCCGAACTCCATAAATAATGATGAACATAAAAACGGCGTACATGAGAACCATCGCCAAGCCGGATTTTACGCCGAACGATAAATCATTATCAGAACTTTTATTATCCACCACATTCTGAGTATTCAGTTCAAAATTTGCATCCAGATTTTTCATCTGGTTTTCAGAAATGCCCAGCGTTTTTATCTTTTCTTTCCGTATGATTTTAGCGAGGTCCGATGCTACTTTTGTTTTGGTGTCGAAACCTATTTTCTTATTAATTAATAACTTAGAATCTTTTTGTAACCCGTCGTAGTTTTGATTTTTCAGTTCCGGAATAATCAGTAAACCTTCAATGCCATCCATATCTTTCAGCGTAGCAACGAGAGATTTTTCGTTTACAGCTGGCACAAATACATATTTAATTTTATCGGTACTTTTGAGATTTCCTACAAAAAGTCCGCTTTTGTCAACCACGTTGAAGGTGCTCGTACTTTCATTCGCTTTAAACATAAAAGCAATCAAAGCGGCAAAACCAATCATCAGAACCGGTGCTAAAAGCGTCAAAATAACAAAAGATTTTTTCTTAACCTGCGTCAGATATTCTCTCTTGGTAATCAGGAATATATTTTTCATAAATATTTTTAATTAAAGTTTTAGTCCGGATTATAAAGAGAATTCCGGTTTTTCAGTCCCACTTACCGCATTGATGAAGACTTCGTTCATGCTCGGAATTTTCTCATCAAACGAACGGATTTTTCCAACTTTCATCAGTTCATTCAATAACAGATTTTGATCTTTATCATTTTTCAAATCGAATGACACCAGTTGATTTTCTGTGGAATAATTCTGGATTTCAAACTGACTGTTAAATTGAGTAAATCTTTCCTGATCCACTTCAGCTAAAGTAACATTGAAAATATTTTTCTTGAACTGTTCTCTGACATCAAATACTTTTCCGTCTAAAACTTTTCTTGATTGGTTGATCAGTGCGACATAATCACACATTTCCTCCACACTTTCCATGCGGTGAGTAGAGAGGATAATCGTCGTTCCGTTCTTCTTTAAATTAAGGATTTGATCTTTAATTAAATTCGCATTCACAGGATCGAAACCCGAAAAAGGTTCATCCAGAATCAATAATTTCGGCCGGTGCAAAACCGTCACTACAAACTGAATTTTCTGTGCCATTCCTTTTGAAAGCTCACTCAGTTTTTTCTTCCACCACTGGTCGATTTCCAATTGCTCAAACCAATATTTCGCTTCTTTTAATGCGTCATTTTTGGTCATTCCTTTGAGTTCGCCGAAATATAAAAGTTGGTCGCCCACGGTCATGTTTTTGTACAGACCGCGCTCCTCGGGCATATACCCAATTTGGCGGATATGGTCGGGATTCAGTTTTTGTTTATTGATATAAACATTACCGGAATCGGCTTGTGTAATCTGATTGATGATTCTGATGAAAGTGGTTTTTCCTGCACCGTTCGGACCTAAAAGTCCATAAATACTGGCTTCCGGAACATCTATGGAGAAATCCTCTAACGCCAGTTTTTTACCGGCGTTATAGGTTTTAGTAACGTTTTCTGCTTTGAGCATCGAAATAATTTTAAATGATTAGTCCTTTAAATAAGGCAAAAGTTACGGAAATTAAGACAAATTTTCAGAAGCCGTCTCGTCCTCAAGACGGGATGCTTTCAGTACCCGCTTTTTACGGATTCTCCCAATCGCTAAATGCCATCTGGAAATCTGTAAAAGAAGCTCAAAAATGCCGTACAATCAGGGCTATGTAGAAGTTTTGGTGTAATTCCGTAATCGGGTGTTTGAGTGAAAAGTAAGAAAACACTTGTTTGTTCAAATACTCGATAATAACCCAAACACTGAATTACAAACTTGGCTCTTTTTACTTTTACCTTGGCTCTTTAAGACTAATATTAATTCACAAAGTCAAAATTCCTGTAAAAAGCATCTGCTTCTGCGATCACAGCATCCATTTCTTCTAAAGTGAAAACCTCCAAAAACTGACGTCGGAAATCTTTAAAATGGGGAATGCCGCGGAAATAATTACTGTAATGTTGGCGCATTTCAATCAGTCCAAGCCGTTCGCCTTTCCAGTCTTTGGACCATTCAGCGTGTTGTCTTACGGCTTCCAGTCTTTCGGTAATGGTAGGTTCAGGAAGGAGTTCTCCAGTTTTGAAGAAATGTTTTACTTCATTGAAAATCCAGGGGTAACCAATTGCACCACGACCGATCATGATGCCGTCACAGTCGAATTTATTTTTATATTCCCACGCTTTTTGCGCAGAATCGATATCACCGTTTCCGAAAATTGGGATTTCGATATTGGGATTATTTTTTACCGCATGAATGTAATTCCAGTCGGCTTCTCCTTTGTACATTTGAGCACGCGTTCTTGCATGAATCGTCAAAGCTTTTACTCCGGCTTCCTGCAGTCTTTCGGCAACTTCCATAATGTTGATGCTTTCTGTATCCCAGCCTAACCGCGTTTTTACCGTTACAGGAAGATGGGTGGAATTTACCACAGCTTTGGTAAGTTTAATCATCAGATCAATATCTTTCAGAACGCCGGCGCCGGCTCCTTTACAAACTACTTTTTTTACCGGACAGCCAAAATTAATATCGACGAGATCAGGATTTACGGCTTCTACAATTTTTGCTGAAAGTGACATCGCTTCTTCATCGCCGCCGAAAATCTGAATTCCAACCGGTCTTTCGTAATCGAAAATATCGAGTTTCTTCATGCTTTTCATCGCATCGCGAATTAATCCTTCGGAAGAAATAAATTCAGAATACATCAAGTCTGCACCGTGCATTTTACATAACTTTCGAAAGGGTGGATCCGAGACATCCTCCATTGGTGCGAGCAACAATGGGAATTCGGGCAGTTCTATATTTCCGATTTTTATCATGGTGCAAAGATATTAATTATGAAAGGAAAAACAGGAGCGGTTTGTTATAAAAAAAAACAGACCTCAGCTGAAGTCTATTTTACTTTTTTAATCAAAGTCGTGGTGGGTGTCGTCTTTCGAGTTTTTATAAACAAACCACATTCCGATGGTTAAGCCGATGACTCCTGCAACAGCAGTCATCAGGGCACGTTCTGTTTTGTCTGGCTGCGTATTTCCGATATAATTAAACAGGAATAAGATGATGAAGGTCAGTACGGCAATGACCGCAAATTTTGTACTTTTTATATTCATGATTATAATTTATAGCCGATCATTATTCCACCTCGGTACGGGATCCATTCGCCGCTTTTGTCCCAGCGGCGGCCATCGTAATCATAACGGATTCCCAATTCTTTGTGATATCCTTTATAAAAACCCTGCGAACTGCCGGCTCCTAAATACAGATCCATATTCCACCGGTCACTCAACTGAAACTGATATCCGACTGTTGCTCCTAGAATAACAGCAAAACCGTCTTGGTAAAGATCTTTGCTATTATAAATTGGTGACTCGGGAGTGAACTGAGAAATACCGTCGCCCCAATAATTGAATTTTTGAATGATAAAGCGTGCTGCCGAAATATTAGCGCCTACATACCAATGTTTAAAAGCTTCGTCAAAATAATATCTGCCATCGAAACCCATCATATAAATCTGGGCATATTTCCCCATAAATGATTTCCAGGGCGATATAAAAACATCGGCTTGCAGTGTTATCCTTTCTTTTAATTGGAATTCTGCACCGGCATTTAACATTCCAAGCGGAAGAAAAAGAGCATTTCCTTTGAGGAAGATATTTTTAGCAGTTTCAGTATTTTGGTTTTGAGCATTACCCAAAAAACCAATTAAGAGGGCAAATAGCAGAATTATCTTTTTCAAAATCAGTAATTTATTTTAAATTTTCTAAAAGCTGTAGGGCTGCAGAAGAATCTTTCCCTTGTTGTTGGGCCAGGTTTTTAGATATTTCGGCATATATTTTTGCATTTTCATTCTTTCCTGTTTTTTGGTAGATTTTGGCAAGAATATAAGTGTTTTCTGCGTTTTCAGATTTCATTACTGATTTTTCTGCCCATTCTTCGGCTTTTTTTAAGGAGGTTTTATTGTCCACATGCTCACTGAAAATCCAGGCTGCTTTCAATAATTCTTCAGGAGCGAAATCCTCTGCATTTTTATAATAGAGTAAGGCCGCTTTTTCATATTCCTTAAAATTGCCGACATTGGGATAATAAATAATTTTCATTCTATTCAACGCCGTTTCTGCCTCTGCTTTTCCCACTAAAGGAATTGCGTTTTGGTAAAAATAATCGTCATTGATAATTCCTGAATTTTGATCCAGAGAATTTTCCATTATTTTAGAAATTTTAATATTCACATCAAACTGGTTGTAAATATCTTCAGACATTTCTTTAACGATATTTGCTTTTCTGTCCTTAAAAACCTGGTAATTCGGGTCGCCCGGCGTTTTTACGAAATACAGCAGCAATCCGATGTCGTCTCTTGTAAGTTCCTGGTCTTTTTTTAATTTAAAATAACGCTCGGAAACTTTCTTTGCCAATTCGTAATCGGTCTGTGCATTCTGGCGCATCATGTTTAATAAAAATGCGGGATCACTTTCTCCTTTTTCAAAAAGTTCTTTTGGATTACTGTTTACTAATAAAGGATTATTCGCTTCTTTCGCAATTGCGATAAAATCTTCTTCTCCCATATAACCGTAGTTTTTCATCACCACATCGCCATCACCGTTTAGAAAGAGAAAACTGGGATAGGAGCGGATCTGATATTTTAAGGCGATATCCCGGCCTTCTCCCACTTCCATGTCGAATCTTGCATTAATGAAATTGGCATTGTAATATGCTTTTACGGCGGGAAGGGTAAAGATGTTTTTCTCCATTAATTTACAGGGTCCGCACCAGGAAGCGTAAGCATCCATAAAGACCAGTTTTTTTTCGCGTTTTGCTTTTGCTAAAACTTCTTTGAAACTGGTGTTTTCAAAATTAATCGACTCTTGAGAAAATGATATCAAGAAAATAAGTAAGAAAAAGAAAGTGAGCGTTTTTTTCATTTTAATAAAATTCGGTGCGAAGTTAATTATAATATTATAAAAGGGAGTTAAAATAGGAGCTGAATTAAAGTGATCTGAGCATTTGAGTTAAAAAATGCGGAACAAAAGATTTTGATTTTCAGCAATGTATCTGAAATTTAAGTCAAATAAAATGAAAAAACTCCGGAAATTCCGAAGTTTTAAATGTTTTCTTTAAAAAATTACTCTGGCTTGAAACCGTCTTTTAAAGTTACCGTTCTGTTAAACACAATTTTTTCCGCAGAAGAATCTCTGTCTTTGGTGAAATAGCCAATTCTTTGAAATTGATAAGGATGACCGGTTTCAGCGTTTTCTAAACTGGGTTCTGCAAATCCCTGAACGATCTTTAAACTTTCAGGATTAATGAATTCCATGAAATCTGTTTCCTTCTCTGCATCGGGTTGTGGCGTAGTAAACAATCGGTCGTAAATTCTTACTTCAACAGGCAGCGCATGTTTTGCTGAAACCCAATGGAGTGTTCCTTTTACTTTTCGCAAACTTTCTTCCGTTCCACTTCCGGATTTACTTTTCTCGTCGTAAGTTGCATAAATGGTTGTAATTTCACCATTTTCATCTTTGTCTACACTTTCTGCTTTAATGATATAGGCCGATTTCAAACGGACTTCCCCGCCTAATTTCAAACGGAAGAATTTCTTGTTTCCTTCTTCTTTGAAATCTTCTCTTTCGATATATAGTTCTTTCGAGAAGGGAACTGTTCTTGTTCCTGCATCTTCCTGCTCAGGATTATTCTCGGTTTCCAGCCATTCTTCCTCGTTTTCCGGGTAATTGGTAATGACCAGTTTTACCGGATCGATTACCGCCATTACACGGGTTGCGATTTTATTCAAATCCTCACGTACGAAAAATTCCAGCAACTGAATGTCGATCAGATTTTCTCTTTTCGCCACACCAACTCTTTCAATAAAATTTTTAATGGAAGCCGGGGTAAAACCTAATCTGCGCATCCCCGAAATGGTAGGCATTCTTGGATCATCCCAACCTGTAACGGCGTTCTCGGCAACCAAGCGCTGTAATTTTCTTTTAGAAGTGATCATATAAGAAACATTCATGCGCGCAAATTCACGTTGCTTGTTTCTGGTGGTCCCTTTTACGTATACCTGATCTAAATACCAATCGTATAACGGCCGGTGATTTTCAAACTCTAAAGAGCATAAAGAGTGAGAAATCTGTTCGATATAATCGGATTCACCGTGCGCCCAATCGTACATCGGGTAAATTTTCCATTTGTCGCCGGTTCGGTGATGCGGTCTGTTTAAAATCCTATACATCACAGGATCGCGCATATTCATATTGGGAGAAGCCATATCGATTTTTGCACGAAGCGACATCGCACCTTCTTCGAACTCACCGTTTTTCATTTTTTCGAAAAGAGCTAAACTCTCTTCAACCGGACGGTTTCTAAATGGAGATTCAACGCCATCTTCGAAAGGGTTTTTTCTTTGTTCAGTAATTTTTTCAGAGGGTTGCTCATCGATATAAGCCTTACCGTTTTTAATCATCTGAACGGCCCAGTCGTACAATTGGTCGAAATAATCGGAAGCATACAATTCCTGATCGTATTTGAAACCCAACCAGTCAATATCAGCTTTGATGGCATCTACAAATTCCTGTTCTTCTTTTTCAGGATTGGTGTCATCAAAACGAAGATTTACAGGCGCACCATATTTCTCGCCCAACCCGAAGTTGATGCAAATGGCTTTCGTGTGGCCTACATGCAGGTATCCATTGGGTTCTGGCGGGAAACGGAAACGTAATTTTTCTTTCGGTAATCCATTCGCTAAATCTTCTTCTATTATTTGCTCAATAAAATTGAGGGGTTTTTTATCTTCTTCCATGGGATTGTTCATTGCGCAAATTTAGCGAAAAGTGAGGAAATTAAAAAGTAGAATATTTTGGTGTTCTTTTTCGTAAAATAAGAAGTTGCCGCATTTATTTTTCAACTAAAAGCAAAATTATTCAATGGTCTGAGGGATTATATTTTGTATCTTTAATGTTCTTCTTTCCGGCGTTTTTATCTAAGTTATATAGCAAAAATAGGAGGGGGCTATTATTTAAAAAGAAATTTTTGGGTATATGCTCTGCTTTTTTGGAGTATTTTTTCTCTGCTGGATTTACCGATAAGAGTTTGGAGGAAGTAGTTTGGTGGTAAGCAATAATTAATATCGTTTTTAAAATGACAACTTTTATTATCTTTCTTTTCTTTTTCATCGCAGTTGTCCGTACCTAATAAACCTGTATCCTGTGGTTACACATTTGCCTTTTGAGATAAGACCTTCTCATCTTCTCACTGTTTTTATGATGGTGACATTTGCAGTTTTTATCATTTTCCTGATCATTCTTACTAACCGTAAAAAGGCGATGTCGAAAAAGAAAAATGAACTCAAAGAAGCAGAATTTAAAAATCTGATCCTGCAAAAAGAAATTGAAGTGCAAAAAGAAGCACAGGCAGAAAAGCAACGGATCTCCCGCGATATGCATGATGATTTTGGGTCGGGTATTTCCGCTTTGAAACTTCAGATCGAATTTTTGAAACTTTCAAAACACGATGGCAGTATTGATGCGAATATTGAAGATTTATTAACAAGTTGTGATCATCTGAATCATTCCATGCGTGAAATGTTGTGGAGTTTGAATTCAAGTTATGACAGCTTGGAAAGTTTCATCAATTATGTGACTGTTTACGCAGTGAATTTCTTTAAGAAAACAAAAATAAAACCGCATATCCATAATGAAGGTCACCAAAATATAGTGCTGGGAACTGTTATTCGCCGTAATTTGTATCTGTGTGTCAAAGAAGCTCTGAACAATATTTACAAACACAGCTCAGCCGAAAATGTCTTCCTTAACTTTGAACAGAAAGAAAACCATTTTGTACTTGACGTGAAAGATGACGGAGTCGGACTGAGCTCCAACCACTCAGGAGGGAATGGATTTGCCAATATGGAAAGCAGAATGACTGCGATGAAAGGTCAATTTAAAATCCTTCCTTCCGAAAAAGGGTTACATCTTCAATTCATTTTATCATTAGCAGAGTAATGATGGATTTCTTTTTAGTTAAACACAAAGGACTGAAAGCTGAATTAAAGTTAAACAAAGGCGCTTTGTTTATTAAAGAAATGCAGTTCTTTGAAGTTTAATTTATTCAAAATTATTTACGAACTTTTATATTGAAGAATTAAATGTTATTCTATTGAAAAAGCAGTGCGATTATAATGCGTTTGACCTTGAGCGTTAAGATGATTCTCAACTAGTAATGGCATTTTATTTAAACACCGACTTTGTTTTTGTTTTTAAATTCGGTTTTATCACCTCACAGAGAGCTTTTTTTTCTAATGATAAATTTAAACATTATATTTAAATTATGAGATTTATTTTAATCTTAATCCTCTTTTTTAAGATAAATAAGCTGTCGGAGGTCAGATAATATTAATTAATATAATTGTCAGGTATTTGTCTCAAGGATCCTTATTTATTTCTCTCAATCCGCGAAAAAGCCCGGTCTCTCTACAAAATGAAAATGTTTTCAATCCCGCTGCAAATATTGTTCTTTTATGGCAAGTAAACTCTGTACTACACAGTCTGTCAGTGTTTTTCAATATTTATTTTTAAATGACAAAAGTTGATTTATTAAATTTAACTTAACATAATATAAATAATTCGGAATATAATCGTACATTGCGGACTCAAATTCAAGGAAGTTTCTTTCCGAAAAAAAACACAAATTTTGAAAGGTAAATTATAGAAAAATTGTAAATAGTGCTATGCATAGAACATTAATTTTTTTAACATTATCTTTTTTAACGTTCTGCCTGCCTTTATTTGGTCAGCAGTTTTGTAATGCGGTAAAAATCACTGATCTTAACGGCAGCGAAGATCCTTTTATAGACTGCAGTTATCCACTCGACGGAAGCTGTCTTCAACTGAAAGCGACCTATCCCACTTTTTTTGAAACGACCTCTTACCTTATTTCTTTGGAAAATTACACTCCTTATGGCGATTTTAATGCCGGAACGCCGCTAAATGCAGATGCGGATGATTTGTTTTTCGGTAAAATAAATATTCCTTTTAATTTTTGTTATTTCGGAAAAAATTACAGCGAGGTAATTGTAGGCAGCAATGGTGTTCTTACTTTTGACAGTACCCAGTTGGGAAAAGTAAATTATCCCAATGTGGAGAATCCTAATCCAAGCATTACCCTTCCTAAGAACAGTATTTTTGGCGTATTCAGTGATTTGGTTTTTTCGAAAGCCGACGATTCTGAAGTGTATTACAGTATTATCGGAACAGCTCCCTGCCGGAAACTCGTCGTGAATTTTTATAAAGGAAGAGTACTGGGATGTAATCAAACGGTGACTTCCCAAATTGTGCTTTCAGAAGGTTCTAACATTGTGGAGATTTTTGTGGAAAATAAACCGCTGCTTTGTGCAGAAGCAAAATTTAAAAATTCGCTTTTGGGAATTATAAATTCAGCAGCGACCATAGGATATTCACCTGCCGGCAGAAATTCGGGAATTTGGGCAGCGCAAAATGAAGCCTGGAAATTTATGCCAAACGGTAATGCGATCATTCCGCAGGTTTCCTGGTTCAATTCAAGCAATGCAAAGGTTGGAAGTGGAGATGTTGTAAAGGTTTGTCCGGAAAAAAATGAAATTTATACTGCAAAAGTTTCCTATCCGATTTGTGGTAATCTGGAGTATGTTTTGCAGGATACTTCATCGGTAGCTTATGCGCTGGATTATCCTTTGGCAAAAAATTCAACTGAAGTTTTCTGCGGAAACAATTCATTTAATGTTAATCTGGAGGATTATGTTGCTGATCTTACGCCACAAAATCCGGGTAATTTGATTTTTAGTTTTTATAATTCCTTGGCAGACGCCCAGAATGCGGTGAATCCGCAACCGGCAAATTTTGTGCTGAGCGCAAACAGGATTTTTTATGTGCGCGTTCAAAGTAAGTCTGAGCCGGGTTGTTTTCGGACTGCCGTTGTAAATCTTAATCTCATTTCTAAAAGTTTGCTTACTTCCAACATCGGTATCTGTGATATTAATAATGATGGTTTAGAAAACAATTTTAAACTTTCACTTTTTAACCCGAAATTATTTGCTTCGCCTGTTAACGGAAGTATTCATTATTTTTTATCGCAGGCAGATGCCGAAAATAATATTAATGAAGTTCAAACGGCTAATCTTGTTAACGGTTTTCAGTTTTACGTTAATTATAAAACCGCGACATGCAGCCAGACTTTTGGTCCAGTTACACTGAATTTTTTATCGTCACCGGTGGTAAATTCTCCGATACCATTGGTTCTCTCCACCTGTGATTATTTGGGTGATTTGACGGAACCTTTTGATTTTATGGCGATATTGGGTTCCCAAGTCACCTCCGATCCAAACATGATCTTAAGTTTCTATGCAACCTACCAGGAAGCGTATTCCGGTACAGGTGCTGTTTTGACTACTATTAGAGATGGGAATTATCAGGTTTATGTAAGAGTGCAGGCACCTGGAGGCTGTTTCAGTGTTGCTACCATCAATTTAGATATTACTTTCACGAAAGTTGAAGCCAAAGACGAAACTGTTTATATCTGTTTTGATGGAACTAAGGATATGGCTGTTGATTTAAATGATTATGCGTCGAAAATGTTGTTACAGTCTCCCATTGGTATCACAACAACATTCTTTTTATCAGCCACTGACGCAGAAAAAGATGTAAATCCAATTTCAAATTTCCAGATCATTACGGATAACGGCGATCTGGTGACCAAAACTTTTTATGTGAAATTCTCTGACGCTACAGATTGTTATGCGGTGAGAACAATTGAAATTAATTTGGTGCATGTGGTCATAAAACAGTCTAAGTTTGATATTTGTGACTTTAAAAATGATGGCACAGAAAATGTGACGCTTTCTACCCTGAGCAAACGGATCATAGGATCTCAGAATGCTTCTGTTTCCTATTTTTCTAATCTCACTGATGCCCAGAACAATACGAATGTGATCAGCAGTTATAACGTTCAGAATACAGCGAAACTCTTCGTGCGAATAGTATCATATAGTTGTTCAGCAGTTTTTGAAATTGAGCTTTCTTTGGTTTCAACACCCGTTGTTAAGGAATTGATCACAGTTGTTAAAAACGATGTATGTGATAATAATAATGATGGACTGGAAGCCTTCGATCTCACCAGTTATGAATCCGAAATTTATACAGGTTCTGATGCCGTCAGCTTTCAGTACTATACCGATTATAATCCTGCGAACAATTCTTTGACAGGTTTGATCTCAACGCCTTCTGGATTTGTTATTCCCAAAACGAAGGTTGTTTACGTGAAGGTCTCTTTTAGAAGTGGTTGTTTTTCTGTGAGCACGATAAATATCCAACTGAATTTTTTACCGGTTGTTGTTTTAAAAAAAGCAGTTCTTAAAAAATGTGATTATGACTTTAATCTCAACGAATCTTTTGATCTGACAGAGGCTTTGCCGCAGTTATTTAATCCAAATGAAAATTTACTCACCATTGGCGATCTCACGGTTTCTTATTATAAAACAGAAAGTGCGGCCAATGCAGGAGTTCCTGCTGCCCAAATTAGTTCACCGGTAGTCACCATCAATTCAAAAACAACTGTATGGGCGAGGTTTACATCTAAGTCTATCGGCTGTTATTCTGTAGCGCCGATCGAGCTCTTGACCTATCTTCCTCCGAAAGCGATGAGCGCTGTAATTGCAGACTTGTGCGATGAAAATCTTGATGGATTAACAGATGTTGATTTAACGGCTTTTACGCATCGAATGGTGTATACAGAAGATCCCGAAAATACTTTCAGTTTTTTCCGCACCAAAGCAGATGCAGATACCAATACCAATCGGATTGCAAATCCGGATAAATTTAGCTTTGGCCCTTCTCTTACGAGAATTTGGGTGCGGGTAGAAAATATCCCGGGATGTTTTGATACCGCTTCCATTGATTTATCTCTGGGAAATAAAATTACCTTTAACAATGGCGGACCGTTTCTAATTAATAACTGTGACACGGGAAACGACAACGTAGAAAATGTGGATCTCACGCAGTTTGAAAAAACTATTTATTCCGGCACTGCGAATTTTGAGTATTACCCGACTCTTTTAGATATAAATAACGGAACCAATATAATCGCCAGTCCCAATAATTATTTATTTAATGAAAATACGGGACCTGAAACAATCTTTGCCAAAGTAAGCGCACCGGGATTCTGTCCGGAAAAGGTGGGAATTAAATTAAATCTTAAGAAAACCCCCATGTTCAGTTTGCCGGATTATTATTTCTGCCCGGATGGTTTTGTGGATATTAAACCCGATTTTTCTAATCTTGGTATTGTGAAATTTGAGTGGAGGAATCCGGCAGGAGAATTAATCTCCACCACCCAAGAATTAAAAAATGTAAAAACAGCGGGCGTTTATTCACTAGCGGTAACCGCCTCTAACAACTGTACCTTCACTACTGATGTAAATGTTAAAATTTATGAGGTTCCCATTATCACTAAATTATTGCCCAACGGAAATTCCTACACGGTCATTGCAACCGGAAGCAAGAAAATCCTTTATTCCCTCGACGGAATTAACTATCAGGATTCAAATGTTTTTTATGATTTACCTTATGGCGTAATCACGTTTTATGTGAAATTTGAAGGATCAGATTGTAATCCACAAATAAAAAAAGGATTGGTTTTAGATATTCGAAATGCTTTCAGTCCGAATGACGACGGTATTAATGATACCTGGATTATCGATGATCTCAATGTTTTTGATGGCCAGAAAACAAACTTGAAAGTATTCAACAGATTCAAAGAAAAGATTTTTGAACAGGAAAGTGCAACCCGTTTAGAGTGGGATGGCAAAACTTTAGGTCGCGTGGTTTCTACGGATGCTTACTGGTATGTTTTAACTTTGGCCGATGGCCGCGTGTTTACAGGCTGGGTTTTAGTGAAAAACAGAAATTAAATCCCGGTTGCAATAAGTACAAAGCAACTTCTTTAATACTGTAATTGTCAATTTTTGAATTTACGAAATTACAGACGCTGTTTTAATCTGAAGAAATTTCAGTTCAATATATTTGCACTATGAAATTATATGATCTTATAATCATCGGTGGCGGTCCGATTGGCTTAAACTGTGCTTTGGAAGCCGAGAGAGCGGGACTTTCTTATCTCATCATCGAAAAGGGAACGATTGTAAATTCACTTTACCATTATCCTTTATATATGACTTTTTTCTCCACCGCCGATAAATTGGAAATTGCAGATATTCCCTTTATTTCTACCGCGCAAAAACCGGGTAGGAGAGAAGCGCTGGAATATTATCAGGGAATTTCGAGACATCGGAAAATAAATATCAATTTATACGAAGAGGTTTTAAAAGTGACTGAGAAAGATAATTTCTTAATTGAAACGGACAAAAGTAAATATCTCGCCAGGAAGGTTATCATCGCCACAGGTTTCTACGATATTCCGAATATGATGAATGTCAAAGGAGAAGATCTGCCCAAGGTCAAGCATTATTATTCCGAGCCTTATCCTTATGCCGATCAAAAAATTGCCGTGATCGGTTCCAGTAACTCTGCGGTTGATGCGGCTTTGGAAACCTACCGAAAAGGGGCAGAAGTCACCATGATTATCCGTCATGCTGAAATCTCTAAAAGCGTGAAATATTGGGTAAAGCCGGATATTGAAAACCGAATTAAAGAAGGAACTGTTGCCGCTCACTTCAATGCAGAGGTTTTAGAAATAACTCCGGAAACCATTATCTTTAAAGATGAAAACAACACTATCCGGGAAATAGAAAATGATTTTGTCTTAGCTATGACCGGTTATCTTCCGAATTTTGAATTCCTGAAAAATTCCGGCATCGAACTTCATGGGGATCATCTCAAACCTTTTTATAATGAAGATACCATGGAGACCAATGTGGCTGGTTTATATTTGGCCGGCGTAGTTTGTGGAGGTAAAGACACGCATCTGTGGTTCATTGAAAACTCGCGGGTTCATGCAGAAATCATTATGAAAGATATTTTGGCTAAAATTTGAAATCTAGGTGAATGCCTATACAATCCCTTTTAAAAAGGACAAAATTCAAATTTGAAAAACAGCAAATCAAAAGAATAATTTGTAAATAACTGCTGACCCTATATGTGTAAATTACGCATGTTTCTTTAATATTTTTTAATATCTTAGGCTTATCTTAAATGAAAATCTAATACCAATGAATAACAACAACCCTATGAGGACTTTATTTTTCATGCTGCTTATTTCAGGCACTTTTTTTTCGCAAACCGCTTCACCGGAGAAAATGAATATTGTTAAAACAAACCTCACGGCTTACGCGTTTCGAAATGTGAATCTCAGTTACGAGCGTATTATCAACCAAAAATTCTCCGTTGCCGTTGGATTCGGGTCCATGGGAAAGGGAGGTGTTCCTTTTAGCAGCAGTTATATAAAAGATACAGAACTTTCCAACATCGAAGTTTCTTTGACAAATTTCACCATAGAACCGAGAATATATTTGGGCAAAGGATATGGACATGGTTTTTATCTGGCGCCCTATTACAGGTATTCATCTTTTAATGCTGATAGTGTAGTGCTAACTTCAGATTACGGGATGGGAAATGTTGCTTTGAAAATTTCAGGTAAAGCAAGCGGAAACAGTGGCGGATTATTGGTCGGCGCCCAATGGTTTTTAGGTAAAAAAGATAATTGGGTTTTAGACTGGTGGATTATTGGCGCCCATTACGGGAAAGGCAATGGAAACTTCCGTGGAAATTCATCCAGAATCCTAACGCCTTCTGAGCAGCAGGAATTGAAAAAAGAAATTGAAGGCCTTGATATTCCTTTCGTAAAATATACTGCCACAACAGATGCGAACGGAGCAAGTATTAATGTTGATGGACCGTGGGCCGGCGTGAGATCTGGTCTGTCAGTGGGATATCGGTTTTAATATTTAATTTTTCATTACAGCTATTTCGGCTCAGCTTTGAAAACTTCAATAAAGAATTCAAAACTGAGCCGTAATAATTTATCTCATCATCAATTCATCTCCATGCAGAACCAACCTGGTTTCTACATTGTTGGTAAACAATCCGCCGGTTCCCAAACCTTGCGGAATTTTTGGATTTTTCGTAAAAGTATATTGTGCAATCGCATTCAGGCCGATATTGCTTTCCAGGGCAGACGTAATCCACCAGCCGATGCCTTTGTTTTCGGCGAAAGAAATCCATTCGTCGGTTCCGGAAAAACCGCCAACCAAGGACGGTTTCAAAATAATAAACTGCGGATTGATCTTTTCTAAAAGCTCTTTTTTATCCTCGAAATTTAAGACGCCAATCAGCTCTTCATCCAAAGCAATCGGTGTTGGAGTCGTCTTGCAAAGTGCGGCCATTTGATCGGTGTTTCCAGCTTTAATCGGTTGTTCGATAGAATGAATTCCCAAATCCGAAAGTTCCTGTAATACCACTTTGGCTTCTTCAAAACTGAAACCACCGTTGGCATCAACCCTTAATTCGAGTTCCTCTTTCGGGAATTGTGCCCGCAGCTGCTTTAAGATTTCTTTTTCCGACTTCCAGTCCGCACCGATTTTCAGTTTGAGGCAATGAAAGCCCTGGTCAAGTTTCTCTTTAATTTGTTGCTGCATAAAAGCCGCATCGCCCATCCAAATTAAGCCATTGATTTTGATGGAAGAATATCCTTCTGAAAAATCGCTGGGAAAATAGAGGTCTGCACCGTTATTCAGATTCAGCATCGCCTGTTCATAACCAAACCAGATGGAAGGAAAATGAAGCAGTTCTTTTCTGAGAAGTTTCTTGTTCTCATTGATGTTGTCGCAAAGCCACTGAAGCATTTCCTCATACTCGGGAACGTCTTCAAAACTGAGTCCGCGGAAAATTGCGCATTCTCCGGTTCCTTTTTTATCACCCTCGGTGATTTCGAGAATATAGGTTTCCTTGGAAGTTAGAATACCGCGGGATGTTCCGCTGGCTTGTTTGAATTCTAAAAGATATTGTTTAAAAGTTGCTTTTTTCATAAAAAAAGTCAGAGCACGCTCTGACCGGATTAGATTGTTTTTGTTTTGATTATTTCGCAGCGGCTTCTCTCATAAACTCTTCTGCTTTTTCTACCATATCATAACTTCCGCAGAAAAACGGAACTCTTTGATGCAGTTCGGTCGGTTGAATTTCCATAATCCTCTGGAAGCCGTCGGTGCATTTTCCGCCTGCCTGTTCAGCCAGGAAGGCCATTGGATTGCATTCGTATAAAAGCCTCAGTTTACCGTTGGGTGACTGCGAAGTCGAAGGATAAATATAGATTCCGCCTTTGATCATATTTCGGTGGAAATCAGAAACCAAACTTCCGATATATCGGGAAGTGTATGGGCGGTCTTCTTCTTCTCGCTGGCAATATTTGATATAATCTTTCACACCCTGCGGAAATTTAATGTAATTTCCTTCATTAATGGAATAGATTTTTCCGGTACGGGAGAACATCATATTGGGATGGGAAAGGTAATAAGTACCTAGACTTGGGTCCAGTGTAAAACCATTGACGCCATTTCCGGTCGTGTAAACAATCATCGTGGATGAACCGTAAACCACATATCCTGCAGCGATCTGATTGACTCCTTTTTGTAAGAAATCCTCCAGAATAACTGGAGTCCCCGGTTCGGAAACTCTTCTGTAAATCGAGAAAATAGTTCCTACAGAAACATTCACATCGATGTTTGACGATCCGTCTAAAGGATCAATTAAAACCACATATTTGCTCAAATGCGCATTGCAGCTTGCCTGAATTTCGATAAAGTCATCGCTCTCTTCCGAGGCAATTCCGCACACCACTTCTCTTTGGGATAATGCTTCGATGAAAATTTCATTGGCCAGTACGTCTAACTTTTGCTGTTCTTCGCCCTGAATGTTTTCATTACCGGCTTTGCCGATGATGTTAGCGATTCCGGCTTTGTTCACCTGGCGGTTAACCACTTTCGAGGCCAAACGGATGGCGCTCAGCAGACGGGAAAGTTCCCCGGTGGAATACAAAAAATCTTCTTGTTTGTCGATGATGAATTCACCAAGAGTTTGGAACGACTGTTCTGACATTATTTTACTTTTTGGGTTGTTACAAATTTCGTAAAATTCTTTCAATTTAGCAGCATTTGTTTTTATTAAATGACAGAAATCGGCGTTTCTTTTCTCTAAAGCGTGCTTCTGGAAAATTATCTCATAACTATTATTTTTTTAATCTCCTTTTTAATATGAATCCAAGTTTTTTTTATTCATCGATAATTAATAATTTTGACCCCTGGTATTATGTACAGAGATTGCCTCTGGTGAAAATAAATTATTGATATTGAACTGTTTAAATGAAGGTTTTTAAATTTGGAGGCGCATCGGTAAAAGATGCACAAAGTGTAAAAAATGTAGCCCTGGTTTTAGAAACGCAGGGTTTTCAGAGTTGTCTCCTCGTGGTTTCGGCCATGGGAAAGACCACCAACGCTTTAGAAAAAGTCGTTGAGAACTATTTTTCCAAAACCGATTACCAGGCTGAAATCGAAAAAGTGAAACAGAATCATTTGCAGATTTCACAGGATCTGTTTGCAGAGAACCATCCCGTTTTTGCTGAGATTTCTGTCTTTTTTGGTGATATCGAATCTTTTTTAAGAAGAAATAAATCGCCGAATTACAATTTCGTTTACGATCAGGTGGTGAGTTGTGGTGAATTGATATCTTCTAAAATTCTGAGCGAATACCTGAACGATATTCAGTTTAAAAATACCTGGTGTGATGCGCGTGACTTTATTAAGACCGACAATAATTACCGCGAAGGAAATGTCAACTGGCAGGAAACTGAACAGAAAATGAACTCGCTGAATCAGCAGAACTGTTATGTGACACAAGGTTTCATTGGTTCTGATGATAATAATTTTACGGTCACTTTAGGAAGAGAAGGATCCGATTATTCGGCCGCAATTTTCGCCTATTGTCTGAATGCAGAAGCCATGACGATCTGGAAAGACGTTCCCGGAGTCATGACGGGCGATCCCAGAAAGTTTGCGGATGTTTCCCTACTCGACCATATTTCCTACGAAGATGCCATAGAAATGGCTTATTACGGCGCATCGGTAATTCATCCCAAAACGCTGCAGCCGCTTAAACAAAAGAATATTCCTTTTTATGTAAAATCCTTTTTGGAGCCCAAAAATCCGGGAACCAAAGTTGGCGCGAGTGAAGAAAGAAGCCAGAAAGAATCTTTTATTTTAAAGGAAAACCAGCATTTGATGAGGATTGCAACGCGAGATTTTTCTTTCATTGCTGAGGAGCATTTAAGCCAGATATTTTCTCTTTTGGCCAAATATAAAATCAAAATTTCTTTGATGCAGAATTCTGCGATTTCTCTGGATCTGTGTTTGGAAGATCTCTATCTGACTGTTGAAGAACTGGATGAAGAACTTCAAAAACTGTTCAATACAGAAATTATTAAAAATGTTTCGCTTTATACCATAAGAAACGCTAATTTAGAGCAGTTGAATAAATTTTATCAAGATAAAAAAATATTGCTGGAGCAGATTTCCCAAAAAACCATACAGGTTGTAATTAATTAATTTCAATGAGTTTAATTTCTAAAAGTGATTTGATTAAAGCGTCGGGTTTAAGCAAATTAGGATTACTGAAAAATCCTGCCGCATCAGCGATTATGCGGTTGACAAAAATCGATGAGGTTAATAAATTATACGATGTGCTGAAAGACAAAGTCGGAAAAGATTTTTTTGATTCTTTCGTGCGCGAACGTGATTTGAAATATATCGTTTTCGAAGAAGACTTGGCCAGAATTCCCAAAACCGGTTCTTTCATTTTGGTTTCCAATCATCCGCTCGGTGCTATTGATGGGATTTTAATGACCAAAATTCTTACCGAGATTCGGCCTGATTTCAAGATCATGGGGAATTTTTTATTAGAAAAGATTGAACCGATGAAGCCTTTCGTCATTTCGGTAAATCCCTTCGAAAACAGAAAAGAGCTCAGAAGCAGTTCTGCAGGAATGCGTGAATCTTTAAAACACTTAGAGAATGGCGGCTGCATCGGAATTTTCCCGGCCGGCGAAGTTTCGAACCGGAACAACGAATTCGGTGAGATTTTAGATAAAAAATGGGAAAAGCCTGCGCTGAAATTAATCAAGATGGCAAAAGTTCCCGTGGTTCCGATGTATTTTCATGCAAAAAACAGCCGGTTATTTTATCAGTTGGCAAAGGTGCATCCTGATTTACAAACGCTTTTATTGCCATCTGAAATGATGTATAAAAGAGAAAAACCCATCCGGATCAGACTGGGAAAACCGGTCTCGGTAAAAGTGCTGGAAGATCATGATACCATCGAAGAAATGGGGGAGTTTCTGCAAAAGAAAATCCTCCTTTTGAAGTCTTATTACGAAAAAAGGAAATCGATTACCGACCGCTTAAATATTCCCAATCTGAAACTTAATTTTTCTCTGAAAAAAGAAGCCAATGTCGTTCAGAATATTATTGATGAAACACCGACAGCAGATATTGTAGGTGAAATAGAAACGCTCAGCAAAAATGATAAAATGCTTTTCAGGAATGGAAATTATGAAGTATTTTTTGCCTCGTATAACGATATCCCTTCCATCATGCGTGAAATCGGAAGGCAGCGCGAACTTACCTTCAGGAAAATCGGCGAGGGAAGCAATCTCCCGTTTGATCTTGATGAATATGACGAGCATTATCACCATTTGTTCCTGTGGGACAGCCAGGCGCAGAAATTAGCCGGAGCTTACCGCATGGCCTTGGGAAGTGAAGTGATGAAGAAGCACGGTATCGATGGCTTTTACACCAGTTCTCTTTTTGAATTTGATCCCGAACTCCGCCCTTTTTTCAGGAAAGTGATCGAGATGGGAAGAGCCTATATTTCCGAGGAATATCAGCAGAAGCCGTTACCACTTTTCCTTTTGTGGCGCGGTATTGTGCATGTCTGTTTAAGAAATCCCGAACATAAATTCCTGATGGGCGGCGTAAGTATTTCCGATAAGTTCTCGGAATTCTCCAAATCCCTGATGATTGAGTTTATGAGGTCTCACTACTACGATTCTGCCGTGGCGCAGTACATTCACCCTAAAAATGAGTTTAAGGTGAAGTTAAAGGACCGTGACAAGCATCTTTTTTTCGATGACGTAGAATCTGATTTGAATAAGCTCGATAAGATTATCGACGATTTGGAGCCGGAAATGCGTATGCCTGTTTTGATTAAAAAATATATCAAGCAAAATGCGAAAGTGATTTCTTTCAATGTAGATCCCAGTTTTAATGACGCGATTGATGGGTTGATGTATATTCGGATTAGTGAATTACCGGAGAGTACGATAAAGCCGGTTTTAGAAGAAATGAGTGAACAGATCAGACGGGAAGAAAATAATGTCTCTGATAATCAGTAATATTGTTAAAATTGTTAAAATTAGTTTGCAAATGATTTGCATGGTAAGGATAAAGTTGTTACTTTTGCACCACTCAATTAACGAAAGGTCTCTTAGCTCAGTTGGTAGAGCAATGGATTGAAAATCCATGTGTCCCTGGTTCGATTCCTGGAGAGACCACTTTAATTACAATCACTTACGATTCTCGTAGGTGATTTTTTTTGGTTTAGCACGATTTACGCACGAAAAATGGGATCAGTATCAAGGATCAGTATCAAAACTTGGGGACTAGGCAAAAATTTTGAATAATGTGAAAATGATACAGTCCTTAGTCAGCAATCGGATTTCTGTGCGGGAGCTAAAAAGATATTGGAGCTTCGCAAACTATACCCATTTCTCCACATAACCAAAGTGCACTCATCCCCATACCAACCCCTGGCTTATGCTGACTGTATGCTGACTCTTATCATGGTTTCAGGAGGTGAATATCGGTATTTGTAGAATAATTGAAGGTCTGGCTCCTCTTTATTGCCTGGTTGAATCAGCAGGAATTTAAAAATTAACATTCTTCAAAATTAAATATTTATATCTTTCTCCCCAAGTTTTATACTTGATCCGAAAAATGAACTTTTTATAAGTTCCGAGCTTTTTTTTCCGAAATTAGCAACATGGTTTTAGAAAAAGAAATAAATTTTATTCTCGCCCTGGATGAGTTGAAAAATGTGAATCGCAGAAACTTTAATCTGGATAATTCACGCCGGGAAAATACTGCCGAACACAGTTGGCAAATCGTGGTTTTTGCGCAGATTTTATGGCCTTATGCAAAAGATAAAAAACAAATCGATCTTCTGCGGGTCATCAAAATGCTTTCTATTCACGATGTGGTTGAAATCGAAGCCGGTGATACTTTTATTTTTGACGAAAGTGCAATGACCGGTAAATATGAAAGAGAATTGGCAGCTGCAAAGAAGACGTTCGGCATATTGGATGAACCTTTAAGTTCCGATTTTCTTAGTCTTTGGATTGAGTTTGAAGCCGAAGAAACTCCGGACGCCGTTTTCGCCTGTGCTGTCGACCGGATAATGCCATTTATTTTAAATGTTTATGGTGATGGTGTCAGCTGGACGGAAGCTGGAATACAGCCGCACCAGGTTGAAAATATCGTAGGCAAAGCAGTGAGAAAGGCTTCCGAAGAAATGGGAGAAGCGTTTGATATTTTGCTTAGAAAGGCAATTGATGAAGGCAAGTTGGAAAGCTGATTTGTAATATTTTGGATACAAATAAAAAATGCGGGATTGAAAAATCTCGCATTATTTATTTAAGTTTATTTAAATTTTAAATCCGCTCCAACTCATCACCAGAAATCTGCGTTTTGAAACTTCCGTAGTTTACGGAAACTTTCCCGTTTTTCTCTATTTTATCGATGGTTCCTACGCTTGCGGATCCTTTTATTCGGACACGCTGGCCAACTTTCATCCAGACGGCGCGTTCTTTTTGGCGTTTGTCTTCCAGTTTTTCATTGGTCTCCACGATTTTTTCCCGAACATCCACTTTCTTTAACTGCTGTGTGATTTTGCGTTTTACGATCTGCAGCTTTTTATTTTCATCTTTATCAGCGCCGAGTTTGCGGAACTTTTCCTGCTCCAGAATTTTTACAAAATCTGCCACGACCAGTTTCCGCGATTTCCCTTTGACATAAGAATCGATGAATGCTTCAATTTTATTTCCGAACTGCAGCTTGCGGTGTTCGTCTTCGTAGAGTTTCTGAAAATTAAAAAGTTTCTGCTCCAGTTGCTCATTCAGTTTTTCCAGATTTTCTTTTTTGTTTTGAGTGGAATCTCTTTTTTCTGTCAGGTCGGTTTTCAGCTTTTCGACTTCAAATTTTTCCTGCTGTAATTTTACAATCGTTTTATCCAGATTAATAATATCGTGTTCCACTTTCTTTTTAGCAGATTCAATGATGAATTTCGGGATTTTGTTTTTCTCGGCAACTTCAAAGGTGAATGAGCTTCCGGCTTGTCCGACTTCTAATTTGTACAGTGGTTCCAGAGAATGTTCATCAAAAAGCATTGCGGCATTTTGCGCATTGGGCAACTGTTCGATGACGAGCTTAATGTTGGTGTAATGCGTGGTAATAATAGAAAAACTTTTCTTGTCGTAGAAGAATTCCAGAAAAGCTTCTGCTAAAGCACCTCCCAATTCGGGATCAGAACCCGTTCCGAATTCGTCGATGAGCAACAGCGTTTTGGCATCGGCTTCCCGAATGATTTTCGACATTTTTTTGAGCCGCGAAGAGTACGTCGAAAGATGGTTTTCTATCGATTGATTGTCGCCGATATCGGTCATTAATTTATCAAAGAAAAACATTTCAGATCTCGGATGAACCGGAACAAGAATCCCACTCTGAATCATCAGTTGCAGTAAGCCGACGGTTTTCAAAGTAATCGATTTCCCACCGGCATTCGGTCCGGAAATACACAAAATGCGGTTCTGTTCGGTTAAGGTTAAAGTCTGTGGAAATATTTTTTTCTTTTCAACTTGATTTCTAATCAGCAATAATGGATGAAAAGCGTTGATCAGGCGCATCGTTCGGTGACGGTTGATTTTGGGTAAAATACCGCCGATTTTTTCAGCGAATTTTGCTTTGGCCCGTGTGACATCCAAATCAAAAATATATTTTTGGTAAGAATAAAGTTGAGGTTGAAATTCTGAAATTTCAAAGGTTAATTTCCGCAATATTTTATCGACTTCTTTCTTTTCTTCTTCAATATCTTCCTTTAATTTAAACTGATGTTTTACTACCGATTCCGGTTGGATATAAGTAATCGAGCCGGTTTTAGAAAGTCCCAGAACTCTTCCCGGAACCCGCTTTTTATAACCGGATTTTACGGCTAAAACCCTTTGGTCGTCTACAATACTCTCGCGGATATCATCGAGAAAATCAGTGGAAGAAAGCGCGGTAAGTGCCCGGTTAAAGTTTTCCTGAATTGTTTTTTTGGCGTGGGAAATATCAGCCCGCAAAGTTTTCAGAACTGGAGACGAGTCGCTTTTCACTTCCCCAAAACGGTTGAAAACCTTGTCGATTTTGTCGACGATTTCCTTCCGGTATTCTAGATCTTTAACATCGTTATTGAGATGAAGAAATAAATCTTCATACGCGGGATAAAATTTTTGAAGCCGGGCAATTTGCTCCGTCAGACTTTTTATTTTCAGGAAAGCCGCATTGTCTAATCTGAAATTTTCAATCAGCATCAGTTTTAATTCTGCGTCGATATCTTCAAATTCGCTGAAAGGAATCGCGTTGTCACTTTCAAAACTCGATAAATATTCGGCCACTTTTTTTAAGGATAATTCGGCCTCATCAATATCAAATGGTCGGATGGCTGCAATTTTAGCTGCCGTTTTTTTCGAGAAAGCAAAAGGGGAAATCTCCGCCAAAAGTTCCGGAAATTCGAGTTCGTTTAAATCTTCTTTTTGTATATGCACACGCAAATTTACTTATTTTGAGGCCATAGTTACAAAAGTTTTGAGACAACGGTTTCGACAATGCAAAATTAATTTCTAAATTATATCTTTGAAAGATGAAGTTTTCTACTGAAAGATTAATTTTGCGAACGGTCACAGAATATGATGCCCACGACATTCTAAACATTAGAAGCAATATTGGAATTAATGAATTTCTTCACCGCGATCCTCCGAAAGATTCTTTTGAAGCGCTCTATTTTATTTTAAATATCAAAAGAAAAACGGAGAATAAAGAAATCGTTTTTCTGGGAATTACGCTCGGAAATGACCCGAAATTAATAGGCACAATTTGCCTGTGGAATTTTTCTAAAGATAAATCTACGGCTGAACTAGGATATGAATTACTGCCGAATTATCAGGGAAAAGGAATCATGTCGGAAGCCGTAAACTGTATTTTGGATTATGGTTTCAATGATTTGAACTTAAAGAAAATCGAAGCTTTTACCAATAAAAATAATTTGGACTCTATAAAATTACTCGAGAAAACAAAATTTGTTTTAAGCAAAAAACGAAAGGATGAAAAGTACCCGGAAAATATTATTTTTGAATTAAGCGCCATTTAAAAAATCACCACATCACCACATCACCACATCAATTAATCATCAAATCATACAATGACCTGGACTGAAATTCTTTCTCCGATTACAAACACCGGATATTTCAAAAATATTTGCCGAAAAGTAGAAGAAGCTTATGCAACACAAAAATGTTTTCCGCCAAAAGAGGAAATATACAGAGCGTTGGATTTAACTCCTTTTGAAAACGTAAAAGTAGTGATCATCGGACAGGATCCTTATCATAATGATGATCAGGCGAACGGTCTGTGTTTTTCTGTTTCTGAAAAAGTAAAAGCACCGCCTTCGCTTAAAAATATTTTTAAAGAACTGAAAGATGATCTGGGAATTGAAAGATCCAGAACAGACCTCGATGACTGGGCGAAACAGGGCGTTTTGCTATTGAATGCCACCTTGACAGTGAAAGCCCACGAACCGAATTCTCACAAAAATATAGGCTGGGAAAAATTCACCGATTTTATCATTAAAGAGATTTCAGATAAAAAGGAAAATGTAGTCTTCGTTTTATGGGGCGCATTTGCACAAAAAAAAGAGGAACTGATTGATTCCTCCAAACATTTTATCGTAAAATCTGCGCATCCGTCGCCATTTTCTGTTTATCGGGGTTTTTATGGAAGCAAACCCTTTTCGCAGATTAATGATTATTTGAAATCGAAAAAGATAAATCCTATTTCGTGGTAATCCCTCCTTTCTGAGTTGGGGAATCTCCCGGCGTTTCTTTTTCAAACTGAAGAGCAATTTTGTAGCTTCCTTTTAATGCTTTAAATCCCTTGGCAGAAGTGATGTCCGGACTTACTTCGACCAGCGAAATCTTATATCCATTGAAGTTTTGGGTATTGTAATAGCTTCTGCTTGCATCATTCATCGTGCTGAGCTGTAAAATTACAGGTCTGGTATAAATACCCATCACTTCTATTTCTGCCATTGCATTTCCGGCCCAGACGCATTGTACGTCTTTCGGGCAGCGGCTGTCTTCAAGCATTCTTTTGAAGGTGACATTCATCTCATATTCCTTCAGGAATTTGTTTTCGCCTTCTTTGAAATAAACCACATTTTTTTTATTTGAGATTGATTGCTCCTTTTCTGCCGTTTTCACTGGTTGGTCGTCGGGTGGCACAACTGTCGACATTGCCGACGCTTCTTTTTTGGGAATAGGTTGCGAACTGGAATCCGTTATAACTGTGGTGTTTTTTACTTTGCCTGTTTTTGTTGCATTTGTTGCAGTGTGACTCTGACAGGTTGCCAAAGTGAAAAAAGTCAGTGAGCTTACTAATATTCTGTAAATCATAGGATTGGTTTTTTAAAACAGATCAATTAAAACTACCAAAAACATTGCCAATCCCACGATGAAATTGAAACCTGTTCCGTAGAGAAATCCAATTAAAGCACCTTTGGTAGAATTCCAGGCTTTCTTTTTATCGGAGGCATCGTGCAGTAATTCGCCGATGAAAACGCCCAGAAACATCCCGATTAAAAATCCGAACGGAACAGGAATGAAAAATAATCCGACAAATGTTCCCACCACCGAACCTAAACTTCCCCAACGCGTGCCGCCATATTTCCGGTTGGTTCTGGCCGGAATTACATAATTGAGAACGGTCGACAGAATGGTGAGGAAAACGAAAATCCAGATATAAACCATGGATAAAGGTGCATCTGTTCCGAATTTATAAATCAACAAACCCGCTAAGCTCAATAATAATCCCGGCAAAACGGGCAGAAAAGTCCCTAAAATCCCAAGAACTAATAATATAATACTGACAATTTCAATTAAAGTAGTGTCCATCGTTACTAAATTTTGTTAAATGTACTTATAAATCTGCGAAAGACAAACAGAATTCTTATTTTTGCTGGGATGAATAAAGATCTGATAGATACTAAAGATTTACTGCAGAATGTAAGCGACTCGATTCACTTTTTTGTGAGAGATCATTCGCCGGATAGTTGGGTGCTGCTTCTTCAGATTTTATTGAAATTTGCTTTCTTTGTAGGCATAATCTACTTGGTTGATTTTCTTTTCAAACTGGTAATTAATACTATTTTTAAGTTATTTTTTGATAAAGATAAATATCCTGTTCTGAAGTCCATTTATGCTGCGAGAATTACGAATTCGTTTTCCCATATCATCGCGTTGCTTTTCGGTAGTTATGCCCTGTTTTCTATTTTCTACCGACACCCAAAAAGCTTTACTTTCTTAGAAAGAATGATGGGTTTATTCATCGTTTTTGTGGTGGCTGGAATGCTGTACCGGGGGATGAGTGCTTTCCGCAATTTCTTCGTCATCAAAAAAGATTATTATAAAATTATTGCATTGAATGCAGTTTCGCAAACCGTCAAAATTTTCGGAATTTTCGTGTCCTCCGTTGTTGCAATTTGTGTGATTTTCGGAATCAGCGGTTCTGCAATCGTTGGCAGTTTGGGAGCAATTACCGCCGTTCTGGTTTTGGTTTTCCGCGATACGATTCTTGGTTTTGTTACTGGGATTCATGTCGCAACTTCTAAAAATTTAAAAGTAGGTGACTGGATTGGCATCCCGAAATACAATCTGGAAGGAACCATTGTCGATTTAAATCTTTTAACAACGAAAATTCAGAATTTCGATAAGACGATCTCTACCATTCCGACTTATGACTTTCTGACCACAGAAATTAAAAATCTTCAGGTCATGTCAGAGAGCAATACCAGAAGAATTAAGCGCTCCATTATTTTTAATATTAAGTCTTTCAAATTTTTAAATTTAGAAGAGGTGGACCGGTTGTCTAAAATTAATTTACTCAGAGATTATCTTCAGGAAATGAAAGATGAAATAATCGAAGAACGGTCGCATATCGAAAATTCAGAACTTGTTATTAATGGCAGGCAACTGACTAATATTGGGGTTTTTCGGGAATATACCTTTAACTATCTTAGAAATAATAAGCATATCGATCAAAAAGGAACCTTGATTGTGAGGCAGCTGGAGAATACGCCTCATGGAATGCCGTTGGAAATTTATTGTTTCACAAACGATTCCGCATGGGTAAATTATGAGGGAATAATGGCAGATATTTTTGACCATCTTTTGGTAGCATCAAAAGAATTTGATTTAGAAATTATGCAGCTCAATAAAATTTAAAAAAATGACGAAACTTAGCGTAAATATTAATAAAATTGCAACCCTTCGAAATGCAAGAGGGGGCGAATTACCAAGTGTGACCGAAGCTGCCGTTAAGTTGCAGGAATTCGGTGCGCAGGGAATTACCATTCATCCAAGACCGGATCAAAGACATATTACCAGAAAAGATGTTTATGATTTAAAACCTTTAATTTATACCGAATTCAATATTGAAGGGAATCCGCACCGTCCGTTTATCGATATGGTTTTGGACGTAAAACCGGATCAGGTAACACTGGTTCCGGATACCGATGACGCTATTACATCTAACGCTGGCTGGGATTGCGAACACAATTTAGAATTTCTGAAACTGGTGATTGAGGAATTTAAAAATGCAGGAATCAGAACATCTATTTTCTTAGATCCAAATCCCGGAATGGTGAAATATGCTAAAGAAACAGGTGCCGACAGAATTGAATTATATACGGAAGCGTATGCAACCCATTATTCGAAAAATAAGGAAGAAGCGATAAAACCGTATATTGAAACCGCTTTGGAAGCAGAAAAATATGGATTGGGAATCAATGCCGGTCATGATTTAAGTTTAGAGAATTTAAAATATTTTGCCGATAATATTCCAAATTTACTGGAAGTTTCAATTGGTCATGCACTGATTTCCGAAGCGTTGTATATGGGTTTAGAAAATACAGTACAGGCTTATCTGAAGAGATTGGCGAAATGGTAGTATTGTTTTAAATATTAAAAGCTTTACGATTTTATTTAAAAAATGAATTTTGTTTCAGACATTCAGCATATTTTAGAACTGGCAAGGCAAAAGTCTTATTCCGCCATTAATTCTGCGATGGTAGAAGCATACTGGTTCGTCGGCAAAAGAATAGTTGAAGAGGAACAAAATGGGGAAGAAAGGGCAGAGTACGGAAAGTTTGTCGTCAAATCACTCGCAACAGAACTTACAAAGGCTTTGGGAAAAGGTTTTTCGGAGCGGAATTTGAGAAATTTCCGACAGTTTTACCTTACTTTTCCAGATGAAGAGATGCGGTACACACTGTGCGCCAAATTGAGCTGGTCTCACATAAGGTTGATTATGAGGCAGGATAATGAAAAAGCCAGAAACTATTATCTCAAAGAATCTGCAGAGAATAATTGGTCGGTAAGAACTTTAGACAGAAACATTTCTACCCTTTATTTTGAAAGACTTTTGATGAGTCAAAATAAGAAGGAAGTAGAAGAGGAGATGATCGAGAAAACAAAAGACTTTCAGTTGGATCCATTTGAATTTATTAAAAATCCCACGGTCTTAGAGTTTTTAAATCTTCCGAATAGTCTTTCCTACACCGAAAAAGAATTGGAGAAAGCTTTAATTGACAATCTTCAAAAATTTATACTTGAATTGGGGAAAGGTTTTGCTTTCGTAGAAAGGCAGAAATTAATCAGAACAGACCACAATCAATTCTTTATCGATTTGGTATTTTACAATTACAAACTTAAATGTTTTGTATTGTTGGATTTGAAAACTGCGAAAATTTCCCATCAGGATATTGGCCAAATGGATATGTATGTGAGAATGTTTGATGATTTAGAAAAATCAGAATCTGACAATCCCACCATCGGAATAGTGCTTTGTACCGAAACGGACAGTGATATTGCAAAATATTCTATTTTAAAAGGGAATGAACAATTGTTTGCCTCAAAATACAAACTGTTTTTGCCTACTGAAGAAGAATTGAGAAACGAAATAGAAAGAGAAAAGCAGATTTTTAACGCTCAGTTTGAATAAACTTTAATTAAAAAAAAATGGAAATTCTACACTCAAAAATATACGGAGAAGATCAACCCGGAATACCGCTTTTGGTATTTCACGGATTATTCGGGATGCTCGATAACTGGGGAAGTTTCGGCAAAGAAATGAGCGAGTTTTTCCCGGTTCATTTAATCGATTTAAGAAATCACGGCAAAAGTTTTCATTCATTAGAAATGACGCACGATGATTTGGCGCATGATATTCTGCATTATATGGAATTCCACAAGTTAGAGAAAGTCAATCTGTTAGGGCATTCTCTCGGTGGAAAAGCCGTGATGCAGTTTGCCATAAAATATCCCGTGAAAGTACAGAAACTGATCGTGGTTGATATCTCGCCAAAAGCCTATCCGCCCCATCATCAGGGGATTATAAAGGCTCTGGAAAGTATCGATTTCGATAAAGTGACTTCGCGGCAGGAAGTGGAAGAAGTTCTTTACCAATATATTCCTGAGAAATCGGTGATTCAGTTTTTAGCAAAAAACCTTTATTGGACGGATGATAAAAAACTGAACTGGCGGTTTAACCTGAAAACCCTTTCCGAAAAATACACAGAATTTGTTTCAAATGCCATAAAATTCGGCGTGTTTGCCGGAGAAACTTTATTTGTTTCGGGGGAAAAATCCAACTATATTTTGCCTCAGGATGAATTCCAGATTAAACAGCAATTTCCCAATGCATCAATTGTTACGGTAAAAAATGCCGGACATTGGGTGCAGGCAGAAAACCCGACTGACTTTAACGAACTGGTGAAAGATTTCCTTTCGGAAAACAGAGTTTAATTCTGGTTTATTTAAAAATATTCAAAACCTTCAATAACTCAAAGTTTCAAATCTCATGTCTATAAATCTCTCCTCTACATTATGGTATTAGTCACAGGCGCGACGGGAATTCTCGGCAGAGTGATCGTTTTGGATTTGCTGAAACGCGGTAAATCGGTTCGGGCAACCAAAAGAACTTCCAGTAATATACGGGAAGTCCGCGAGTCTTACCGGTTTTATACCGGCGAACCCGACGCATTTTTTAATAAAATCGAATGGATTGATGTCGATTTTCAAGATTTAGAATCTCTGAAAAATGCACTGAATCAAGTAACGGAAGTTTATCATTGTGCTGCTCATGTGAGTTTTCATCCTGATCACCGGCTTAAGATGTACCAAACCAATATTGAGGGAACCAGACAACTTCTTTTTGCGTGTGAAAATTCATCGGTTCAGAAATTCTGTTTTGTAAGTTCGACTGCGGTTTTGGATGGAGTTAATGAAAATGGAGAAACCACGGAAGATTCCAATTATAATCCAAAAATTAATCATTCACCTTATGCCAAATCCAAGCATTTTTCTGAAATGGAAGTCTGGCGGGCATCAGCGGAAGGACTTCAAACCGTCATCATCAATCCGGGCGTAATTATCGGCAGTGGAAACTGGCATTCGAGCAGCGGTGAAATGTTTGAAACTTTTGAGAAATATCCTTATGCAATGAGCGGAAGTACTACGTATGTCGATGTAAGGGATGTTAGCAAAATCGCCATTTCATTAATGGAAAACAATATTTTCGGAGAACGGTATATCGTTATTTCAGAAACAAAAAAAATACTGGAGGTTGCCAATTTTGTTCGTGAAAAGTTAGGAAAATCAAAAGCGAAGGTTATTTCAAATGGAATTTTGAAGACGGGTTACGTCTTGAATGTATTATTCGGATGGCTGTTTCCCAAACTCAGAATGATGAGCAAAGTAAATCTGGAGACGGTAACTTCACACCACATCGTTTCTAACGAAAAAATCAGAAAAAAACTTGACTATCAATTTATTCCGGTTTTTGAAAGTCTTGATTTTCACTTAAAAAATTATATATCAGATAAAAAAGAATTATGAATGTTGCAGAGTTTCTAAACATAAATACCGCAAAGTTTCCGACGAAACCGGCAATTGGCTTTAAGAAAAAAGAAAAGTGGACAGAAATCTCCTGGTCGGATTTTAGAAGACTGGTTTTTAAAACCGCAAATGCACTTCGTGAAGCTGGGATTTCTGAGCACGACAAAGTTGCCATTTATTCCGATAACTCAGCAGAATGGATTGTTACCGATTTGGCAATTCTGTCATTAGGAGCCGTAACTGTTCCCATTTATTCTACCAATAACGAGCAGCAGGCAGAATATATCCTCAATGAATCTGAATGTAAAATGATCCTGGTCGGGAATCAGGAACAGTATGATGCGGCATATTCTATTTTAAACAGAAACCAGATTTTGACCCAAATACTTGTTTCGAAAAAAGCAATCTGGATCAAAAAAGAAAAGAGCCGATATCTCGAAGATTTTATTAAGAACTCCGAAGAAACTTTTGACATAGTTCCGGTAGAAGATGACGGTCTGGCTACCATTATTTATACTTCAGGAACCACCGGTGTTCCGAAAGGAGTGATGTTGACCCACGGAAATTTCCATAAATCTGTAGAAGCACATTTTGATTTTTTTAAATTTAAAAACTTCGGGAAGGAAACTTCACTGGCTTTTTTACCGTTGACACATATTTTCGAAAGAAGCTGGACTTTACTCGCACTCTGCGGTGGTGCGAAAGTGTATTTTCTGGAGAATACCAAACTTATAGCAAGCGCTTTAGCCGAGGTTAAGCCTACGATAATGTGCGCTGTTCCCAGATTTTATCAGAAAATTTACGCCGGCGTTCATGAAATGGTAAATGAAAGTTCTGATTCTAAAAAGAAAATTTTCAATTGGGCAATCAAAATCGGGACTGAAGTGGCAGAACTGAGACGTTTAGATAAAAACGTTCCTTTTTTATTAAAGATGAAGAATAAAATTGCGGGCGTAATGGTCTTCAATAAAATCAAGAAAAAAATGGGCGGAAAACTTTGGTTTATGCCTTGTGGTGGTGCGTCCGTTTCGGCTGAAGTGACCCGGTTTTTTGAAGCTTTGGGAATTCATATCACAGTGGGTTACGGTTTGACGGAAACTACAGCGACTTTAACAGCTTTCCCTTTCCATCATTTTGAACATGGCTCGGCAGGAGTTCCATTTGGCGATACCGAAATTAAAATTGGCGATAACGATGAGATTCTGGCCAAAGGAAGTGGGATTATGAAAGGCTATTATAAAAAGCCAAAAGAAACTGCTGAAGTTTTTACGGCGGATGGTTGGTTCAAAACCGGTGATGCCGGGAAATTTGACGAGAAGGGAAATCTTTTTATCACCGACCGAATTAAAGATTTAATGAAAACATCGAACGGAAAGTATATCACTCCGCAACCGATGGAAAATATGTTCTCCAATAACAATTATATCAATCAGGCGATGATTGTGGCAGAAGGGAAACCCTATGTAACAGCCTTGATTATTCCAAATTTTGAAGCGCTGCAGGAACAGATTTCAAAAATGAATATCCCGTTTACCTCTTGGGAGGAAATCGTAAATATCGAGACCGTTAAAGAGTTTTATCGGGAAAAAATAGAAGAAATTCAGAAAGGACTTTCGGGTTTTGAAAAGGTGAAAAAATTCGTGTTGATGTCTTCTGAATTTGAAATAGGAAGTGGTGAAATAACGCCGACTCTGAAAGTGAAACGGAACGTCGTCTTAGAGAAATATGCAGTTCTTGTAGATAAAATGTATCATTCTTAAAGACGAATTTCCCGTCGATCTTTTGAAAGAAGTTCGTGAAAGTCATGACGTGATGGCAGTAAATATTTTAATGGTAAAAAAGCAGCGAAGCTGCGATAGACAATATGGAAAATTTTTTTGGTTCAAATGATTATACAGTTTCAAATAAAAAGGTTTCGGAATCGTGCCCTTCAAATATTGCCCTGATTAAATATTGGGGGAAATATGAAAATCAGATTCCTGCAAATCCCAGTATCAGTTATACTTTAAATTTATGTAAAACAAATACGGAGATAGAATTTGTTGCCGGTGATACGTTTTCTGTTCAGACTTTTCTAGCCGGAAATGAAGAATCAAAATTTGCCGAAAAAATTGAAAAATATTTTAAAAATATTGAAGAATATTTGCCATGGATTTTGAAAGGGAAATACATCATCAGAACTGAAAATACGTTCCCGCACAGCTCCGGAATTGCAAGTTCGGCGTCTGGTTTTGGGGCAATTGCTAAATGTTTGATGGAGCTGGATGAGCAGTTTTCGGGAAAAGTTGATCAGGATTTTAAACTCAGAAAAGCAAGTTTCCTGGCAAGATTAGGAAGCGGAAGTGCGTGCAGAAGTTTGTACGACGGATTGGTCGTTTGGGGAGAAACAAAAGAAGTTTCCGGAAGTTCAGATTTATTTGCAGTTCGTTATCCGAATGAGGAAATTCATGAAGTTTTCAGAAATTTCAACGACTGGGTTTTACTCATTCACGAAGGTGAGAAATCAGTCAGTTCTACGGTTGGTCACGGTTTGATGAACACGAATCCTTATGCCGAAAGAAGATTTCAGGAGGCGCATGAGAATTTCGCCACATTGAAAACAATCTTGAAAAATGGAGATATGGCCGCTTTCATTAAAATGGTGGAGCATGAAGCCTTAACTTTGCATGCGATGATGATGATGAGCGAACCTGCGTTCATTTTAATGAAGAGCGGAACGTTGGCCGTAATTAATAAAATCTGGCAGTTCCGAAAAGAAACCAGTCTTCCTTTATTCTTTACTTTAGATGCCGGTGCAAATGTTCATTTGCTTTTCCCGGCTAATATAGATGAAGACAAAATTCAGGAATTCATCATCAGAGAATTGATACAACATACCCAAAATAATGGGGTTGTAAAAGATGTGATGCGGTTTTAAAAAGAAGGAGAAAATTTATTTCTTCGCAGCAGCAAGTCTGCTCATCGTATGTAATACAAAAACAATTATTACCCCTAAAATTCCGGCTGACATCGAAAAGATGAACTTAGCATTTTCTTCATGCCAAAATCCGAGACCCCATTCGATAACATACAGATTGATACCGATAAATACGATGAAAAGTGCCAAGAATATTTTATAGAACAGTTGCATTTTTTTAAATATTAAAATTTAACATACGTTGAAAAAAGTTGGGCGAAGTTTGCCGTAAACAGCTTGATTGAAATGGCAAGAAGAATAATTCCGAACACTTTCTGTAGAACCTGAAGTGTTCCGTCCCCTAATTTTTGCTCCAACCAGTTCGCTGATTTCAGCACCAAATATACGAAAATTGTATTGATTATAATACCGATAATGATATTGATGTCATGGTATTCTGCCCGTAAAGAAAGGGTAGTCGTCAAGGTACCGGCGCCCGCTATCAACGGAAAAGCGATAGGTACGATCGAGGCTGATTTTGATTCTGTATTCTTCTGGATTTCAATGCCAAGGATCATTTCTAATGCGATTACAAAAATTACTATAGCACCTGCAATCGCAAATGAATTTACATCAACACCGATGAGTTTTAGAATTTTGTTCCCGATAAAAAGAAACGCAATCATCAGAATTCCTGCCACAATAGCAGCACGTTCAGCCTCAATTTTGCCAAACTTCTTTTTTAAGCCGACGATAATGGGAACCGACCCGATAATATCGATGACCGCAAAAAGAATCATTGAGGCAGTAAGGGTTTCTTTTAATGAGAAAAATTCTAGCATTGGTGAAGATTATTAATTTCGCAAAAATATGAAAAATAAATCATTATTTGCTAATTTCTGAATATAAGGTACAAATCGAGTTGTAGAGCTCATCCATCTGCTCATCGGAATGAAATGGCGCGAATTTTTCAATCTGAATTCGCTCCGAAAGGACTCTGTACTGTTCCGAAATTTGCTGACCTTTAGTTTGTTCCAAAATAGCCCGGAAATCTGAATCGGTGTTTGCAAAATAAGATTCTTTCGTCTCTCTGTTCAATTCACTGTAGGCCGAAAAGAAATTGATAAAATCTTTATTGTCTTTTAAAATTTTTAAATATTCTATACTTTCTTCGAAGTGGTTGCTGAGGTTTTTTCTGATGAGTTCTTCCGTTTCAGCAATGGTTGTAACTGGACTGGAGATGAGTTGCGGTCTTAATTTCCTCTTTTCTCTTTTTCGCAAAACAATGAGAAATAAGGAAATGAAAGTTGTCAGCAGTGCTAAATTTCCGAAAACAATTTTCCAGTCGATTGTGCTTTTATCTTTTACTTTAAAGTTTTGGGTTTGCAAAACCGGAGTGTTTACAGTTTCTAAAACAGTATTCGTATAATCATTTACTTTTTCTAAAGTTGTTTTTTCTTCAGCAATCTGAGCGGGTGTTTTTACATCGATCACCAATTCTTTAGAACCTACATCTAAGTATTTTTTGGTATCAGGATCAAAGTACGAGAAATCTTCAAACGTGATCGCTACTGGACCTGATTTTTTTGGAACCACAATATATTCAGCACTTACAAACCCTGAAAGTCCATTCTTTTTCGCAGCCGTTTCCGAGGTGATTTTAGGAGGAAAATAAGCATAGTCAGCAGAATTCAGAATTTTGGGTAAATGCAGACTTCCCAGATTTCCTGAACCGGTCACTTTCAAAATAATATGTAAAGGTTTATCGATCTCCGGAATCTCGTCATTGCGGAGATGAAATAAATCAACCGTAAACTGACCGACTGCATTTTTAAAATGTCCGGGCATTCCTGCGGGTAGTTTCTTTACATTCAGCTGTACTTTATTTGATGAAATTCTTTTGTCTTTTGACGCATTGGTAAACGAAGCAGAAATCGGATTAATCTCTACTGTCCCTGACTCAGACGGGAAAATTATAAAAACCCCGATAACCTGAGAAGCCATTCCGGCATTGGATTCAATCTCGGATTTTGCAAAACTTACTGCTTTTATATTCGCATTGGGCTGGTCAGGAAAATGAATTTTCCCCAGTTTTCTGAAATTGTCATAGTCACGGCTGTAAGCGCGTAAAACGGCGATCGTGGGTTCGTTTTTATAAACTACTTTGTCCTGAACTTCCAAATTCAGATACATATTGCTCCTGTCTGCATTATCGGCGACAGAACTTGTCTTTTCGCTGTCTTTTACGAAAATGTCGAAAGGTTCGGTTTTGTAAATTTTGCCGTTGACGGTAACTAATGCAGAACCAATTTTTACTTTACCGGTTTGTTTTGGTGCAAGAACGCACTGATAAACCAGCTGATTGATTGCATCTCCTTTTTTGGCATCCAGGATGATGGTATTCCGTTCAGATGCAGTTCCGATAATATCAAACTTCGAAAGATCCGGCATTTGAAGCGGCGTTTGCTGCTCCATGTTTTCACCGCTGATTTCCAGAAGAACAGTTAGGGTAAACCGCTGATTTAACTTTTGATCTTTTACCTCAGATATCGCCAAAGTGACCTGGCCATAAGTGAATACGGCAGAAAATAGTAGAAATATGTAGGAAAGTTTTTTTTTCATCACCAATCCTTTTCATTGCTTTCCGGCATCGAATAAGAGTTTTTGTTAAGAATTTTCTTCGCGGTTTCCCGTTCTTTATTTCCAACCCGGTTCAGTAGCGCATCCTGCAGGTCTTTGGGCATTTTGTCAGAATTACTGTTTTTGTTTTCGTTGGGATCTTTTCCTTCGCCCGCTCCTTTGTTTTGTTGTCCGGTTCCGGCTTCTTTCTGAGGTTGATTTCCTTTGTCCTGCCCTTTATTTTTATCTTTGTTTTGGTCGCCGTCACCGCCACCACCGGAATTGTCTTTTTGTTTTTTCTGCTGCTCTTTTTCCTTTTCTTTCAGCATGGCAATTCCGTAATTCTTACGAATGGTTTCATTGTAAGGATCTTGCTTTAAAGCCTGTTTGTAAAGTTCGGCGGCTTTTTTGGAATCTTCAGTCTGCATATAAGTGTTGCCCAGATTATAAAGCGCAGCACTTTTGTCCGGCAGAGTGGCAGAAAGTTTCTCTGCTTTTTCGAATTCCGCTTTGGCCTCCTCGTACATTTTTCTTTTATAGAGAGAATTGCCCAAATTGTAGTGAGCCATAAACTCTTTATCGTTGAGTTGTACAGCTTCCATATATTTCGAAGAAGAAGATTCGTAGTTTTCTTTGTCGAATTGCTTGTTGCCTTTGAAGACTAATGTCTTGTAATTTTCCTGAGCAGAAAAAACAGAACAGCCAAACAGTACAAGAAACGTTGAAAAAAGTAAATTCAGATTCATCACTGCAAAATTATTCCTTTATTTGTTAAAGTCTATGGATCAAATTGTTAAATTTCGGTTAAATTCGGCTGAATGTGCTGGTTTTGAATCAAATATTGAAGTCGCGTTTAGGATTTGCCAGAAAAATAATCAGAAATAAAAGAATTGAAGCTGCCAGAAAATATTGATAATAATGAATTGCATTATTGGATTTCACCATTGTTTCGGAAGAAGCTGCGCTTTTACGCAACCCATCAATGATTTGAGTAGTTGCATTTTCGAGGTTATTTCCGTCCACATAGGTTCCGTTCGTTTGGTTTGCCATATTTTTTAAGGCCAGCGTTTCTCTTTTAGAAATCACAGTTTGTCCCGCTCTGTCGGTTTTGTAACCCATCAACTGACCGAACACATACTCTGGTATCGGTGCGCCTTCTTCGGAACCGATTCCTACAGTGATCACAGAGATCCCTTCTTTGGAAGCTAATTTTGCCGCTGGTTTTTCATTGCTTTCATTGTCTTCGCCATCACTTAGCAGAACGGTCCGGCGTGCACCTTTCGGAATGTTTCTGAACTTGTCTGCAACCGTTTGCATTGCTTTTAAAAAGTCTGTTCCCTGTGTTTTCACGATATTGGTTTCTACGCCGCCCAGATAGGTTTCTACTGCCGTGAAATCTGTAGTTAAAGGCATTATCGAAGTTGCGTCACCGGCGAAAACAACGATTCCCACTTTGTCGTTTTTCATTTTTTCCATCGTGTTGATGATGATGTTTTTCGCTTCGTCTAAACGGTTGGGCGCAACATCCTGAGCATTCATCGAATTAGAAACATCGAGCAGGAAAATAACGTTGTTCATTTTTTGTTTGCTCTTTACTTCTTCCGAACCGCTCAGCAGATCTACGATTGCTAATACTAAAAATAATGTCGCCAATAAATAAAGAACCGGTAGCAGTTTTGTAAAACCTGAATTTTTTTCAAATAATTCTTCCTGAAATCTTGCTTCGGCAAAGATTTTCTTCCGCTGGTTTTTCCATTTGATATAGGCAATCATGATGATTCCCAGCAGCGGCAAAAGCAGCAACAGTATTAAATAGAGGTTATTTCCTAAAGTCCAGTTCATATTTTGTTTTTGGAATGTTGAAACGGTCTGATTTTTATTAAATGCTCAGCAGTGACAAAATTTTTATTTTTATTTTTTCTTAATGCAACAATTAATTTCCTTTCATTGAAGGACTTTTAAATAATTTTTTCTCCAAATATTATTATTAAATGCTTTTGTTTTGTATTCCTTTTTGCGGTTTCCTTTGAAAAACAAACTGCCTGAAGTTCTAGCCCCGGTGGGAACGGCATCCCCAAAAGCGGTGGCATTGCTGCTGCTTGGGATAGAGTGGACAGCGGGACCACTCTCGGGATAAGCGAAAATCTTGTTGGTCCTAAAAATACTCATTTCTTTTCTAACTTAAAAATTTATAGAAAACCCAGCGCAACAGCGCGTCAACCAACAAAACGGCTAAGGCAATCCATAGAAAGTTTCGGAAGTATTCTTGGTAATTATAGAGTTTGGTGGTTTTCAGTTCTGACTTTTCCAGTTTGTTTATTTCGTTGTACACTTCTTCTAAACTTTGGTTGGAAGAGGCACGGAAGTACTTTCCACCGGTTGTTTGCGCAATTTCCCGAAGAACGGGTTCGTCGATTTGAACTTCGGCTTCGGTGAAAATCAAATCGCCAAAAAGATCCTGTTGGGTCGGCATCAAAGCATAACCGTTGGTTCCGATTCCGATGGAATAGACTTTTATCCCGTTGCTGCGTGCCAATTCGGCGGCGACTTGCGGCGGCATTGCATTTTCCACATTGCTGACACCGTCCGTCATCAGAATGATTATTTTCGATTTTGCTTTGCTGTTTTTCAAATGGGCGACTGCTACAGAAAGTCCTTCACCGATTGCGGTTCCCGGTGTCAGTTCTGAAGTGCTGAGATGATCCAGCTCATCGATCACCACGGCGTGATCAGAAGTCACGGGTACTTTGGTAAATGCTTCGCCGGCGTAAGTTACCAAGCCGATTCTGTCGCCAGGCCGGCTGTTGACGAATTTTTTGGCAATGCTTTGAAGCGCAGTCAAACGGTCGGGTTCTAAATCTTTCGCCAGCATACTCAGGGAAACATCCACTGAAAGCATGATGTCGATTCCTTTGCTGTCATCCTGATCCTGCGAAATGGTAAATGTACGCGGTCTTGCCATCGCAATGATTAGGCAGGAAAGAATGAGGTATTTTGAGATTTTCAGCAGGAACAGAACGAAGTGAATCGATTTGTTTTCCTGCATATTTTGAGTAGAAGGAACAGTGATTCCGGAGCGTTTTTTATTGCGTAAGTCGCGGATAATCAGTGGGATGAAAGTCACAAACAGCAATAAGAACCACGGGCTGTATAATTCGAAATTTAAAAAATCCAGTGTCATCATTTTTATACTCCAGTTCTTAGTTGTTCGGCTTCCAAATCCTTGGAAGACCTTTTTACGAAAGCTTTCATCTGATCGAAATCGTCCTGCATATTTTGTTGATCAGGGAAAACTTTTGCGAATTTCACGAGATCTCCTCTCAAGAAAATGTCTTCTATTGTTTTCTCATTTTCTTGAGAAATGGTGTTGTTTAATTTGATGACATCTATTAAATCGTCGGTCAGCAAAACATCGGCAGGGATTTTATATTGTTTGGTGATGAAATTTCTTGTGATATCTATTAATTCGACATAAAACAATCTGTAGTTTCCGTCTTCGATATAATTTTTCTTTTTCAACTTATCTAATTCTCTCAGTGTTTGGTTGGTCATCACGACCGGATCAGATTTTTTTCGTCTGCCATATTTAATGAGTTGATAAATAATGAAAATTAACGCCAATATAATAAATACTCCTAAAATATACCATTTGTACATTTGCCAGTAATCCTGCACGCCGAGATCGACCTCTTTGTTTTTCATGATATCATTGATCTGATCGCCTTTTTGAGCAGTATTAATGACTTCAACATCGTAAGGAATTGTTTTTAGAAGTTTACCATTTATTCTGAAATCGAGGGCCGGAACGGTGAATTTCCCTTCATCATAAACGGCAAATTCAATGACACGGTCATAGGTGTCAACCTGCTTATTAATGCTGTCTTTTATTTCTTCAAAATGAAAAGGGAGCAGTTCATTTTTCGGAGCAGACAAAACATTTTTGGCCTGCAGATTAGAAATATGAATGTGCAAAATCCCAGGTTCGCCTAGAGCCAAAGTGGTTTTGTCGAGTTTGGAACTTAGGGTTTGTGAAGATGCGAATGCACTAATCAGTAAAAAAAGGATGAGGTATGTTCTTTTCAAAACTTATTTTTTTCTAAAATATTGATATAAAAATTTAGAATAATCTTCGCCGGTATTCATATTGATAAATCCTGCGGAAGAACTTTCAAAATCTTCGGTTACGTTTCTTACTTTTTGTTTTTGGTGTTCCGCAAAATCATAGCGCCATCTTGCATTGGAAGTATTTGCCCAAATCTGTTTTCCGGTTTCTGCATCTTTAAAAAGGGCATATCCGACATCGGGGATTTCGTTGTCTTTCTCATCATAAACTCTCAAACCTAATAATTGATGTTTTCGCGAGGCAACTCTCAACATTTTCAAATCATAAGAATCCTCAAAATCAGAGAACATGAAAATTAGTGATTTTTTTTTGAAAACGCTCATCATGTATTCAAGAGCTTTGTCAATTTTGGCTTCTGCCGGAATATATTCTGCGGATAAGATATTGCTGATAATCGCCAAAATATGTTTTCGTCCTTTTTGTGGCGGAATCACTTTATACACTTTATCGGCAAATAAAATCAAACCCACTTTGTCATTATTTCCGGCGGCAGAAAATCCTAAACTTGCGGCGATTTCAGCGACGAATTCCCTTTTCAACTGAGTTTGTGTGCCGTAATTCATGGAGGCAGAAATATCGACTAAAAGCATTAAGGTTAATTCCCGCTCTTCTTCCATCACTTTTACAAACGGTTCTCGGAAACGGGCGGTTTTATTCCAGTCGATTCTTCGGATTTCGTCACCAAACTGGTAAGGACGGACTTCTGAAAAAGTCATTCCCTGACCTTTGAAAGCACTGTGGTATTGACCCATCAAAGTTGCTTCGGACTTTTTTTTGGTCCGGATTTCAATTTGTTTTACTTTTTTTATGATGTCTTTGATTTCCATACAAATGAATCAATATAATAATTGATCAATGTAACACTTACCCTAAATTATTAAGTAAACAGTTACACTGATTTGTTGTTGCCCTAGTTAAGGCGCTTGAATTTTACCCAGGATTTTTTCTATAATTTCATCAGCGGTAATTTCTTCGGCTTCGGCTTCAAAACTCAATCCGATACGGTGACGAAGAACGTCTTTTGCTATTTCTTTCACATCTTCCGGAATTACGAAAGCGCGGTTTTTCAAGAAAGCCATCGCCCGTGCTGCAATTGACAAATTGATGGAAGCTCTCGGCGAGGCACCGAAACTGATATAGCTTTTTAAGTCAGAAAGTCCGTATTGATCTGGGAAACGGGTCGCAAAAACCATATCCAGAATATATTTTTCAATTTTCTCATCCAGATAAATCTGATTGATTAATTTCTTGGCTTCGGTTACATTTTCTAAGGTAATGACCGGGCGGATTTCCGGGGAATGTCCACTGGCAATCATTTTCATGATTGTTCTCTCGTCTTCAAAATTCGGATAAGTAATGGTGCATTTCAGCATAAAACGGTCGCTTTGCGCCTCCGGCAAAAGATAAGTTCCTTCCTGATCAATCGGGTTTTGGGTGGCCAAAACGAGAAAGGGTTTTGGGAGTGGCATTGTTTCATCGCCGATGGTTACCTGCTTTTCCTGCATCGCTTCCAAGAGCGCCGACTGAACTTTTGAAGGAGCACGGTTGATCTCATCTGCCAAAACAAAGTTGGCGAAAATTGGTCCTTTTTTTATAGAAAAATCATTGTCTTTAATACTGTAAATCATTGTTCCCACTACATCTGCAGGTAATAGATCAGGAGTAAACTGTATGCGGGAAAAAGCGCCGTGCACGGCATCTGCCAACGTCTTTATCGCTAAAGTTTTTGCCAAACCGGGAACACCTTCCAACAGAACGTGACCATTTCCCAGAAGACCGATTAATAAACGGTCTACCATATATTCCTGTCCGATAATTGCTTTGTTGATTTCCTGTTTTAAAAGAGTGAAAAAGTAATTCTGTTCTCTTACTTTTTCGGTTAGCTGTCTGATATCTTCAGCTTGGTTGAGTTCTGACATAGTGTTTGTAGAATTTAAAGTGTAAATTTCCAATAAATACGCAGACCAGTCAACACAATTAATGCCAACTGTGCGTTAAAGTTTGTTAAACATGAGAATGTGAAATTTCACTCGCAAAAGAGAGGCTGTTTTATAGTAAGGAAGAAATGGCAAACAGCTACAGTTCAAAATGGATTTTTAATTCTTTGTTTTCCAAGGAAGAACCCTGAATGTCTATTCATGAAACTCGACGAAATTCTTGTCATTTTCAGTTAATTAACCTATTTTTGGCCATTAAAATAATCGCAAAATGAATTATCATTTTCAGGCACACCGTCAAGTTCGCCGAAATCTTTTAGGAATCCTGCAAAATACCTCTAATAAAGATTTGTTGCTGATTCCTGATGGTTTCAACAATAATATTTATTGGAACATCGCACACACGGTGGCGACGCAGCAATTATTGCATTATTATCTGAGCGGGAATCCTTTTCGGATTGATAAATACTGGATAGAAACCTACAAAAAAGGCACCCTTCCTAATTTGGATGTGAAGCAGTCAGAAATTGATGATCTGGCTTATCTGCTGACGGAAACTTCCAAAGTTTTAATGAAAGATTATGATGATGATTTTTTTCCCGATTATACTTCTTATACGACCAGTTTTGGGTTGGATTTAAAGAATATTCAGGACGCTATTATTTTCAACAATATGCACGAAAGCTTGCATCTGGGATATGCGATGGCTCAAAAGAGAGCGATTCTGGGTGAGCAGTTTTAAAATAAAACGGTTCCGATTTCAAGGAAAGGAACGCAAAGAAAACCTTGAATTTTAACTTTTAAAGAACTTATGAAAGAAGATTTTATATTTGGGTTACGCCCAGTAATTGAAGCAATTGAAGCCGGAAAAACCGTTGATAAAGTATTTTTGCAGAATGCTTTGCAGGGAGATATTTATTATGAACTGAAAAATCTTTTGGCGAAACACAAAATCAGACCGAATTATGTTCCGATTGAAAAACTGAATCGCTTTACCAGAAAGAATCATCAAGGTGTTGTTGCTTTTATTTCAGATGTTCCTTTTCATTCGATTGAAAATATATTGCCCGAAATTTTTGAATCCGGAAAAACGCCGTTTCTTTTAATTTTAGATCGGTTAACGGATGTTAGAAATTTTGGAGCAATCTGCAGAACCGCAGAATGCGCAGGAGTTGACGCTGTGATTATTCCGGAAAAAGGAGGAGCGCCAATGAATTCAGATGCGATTAAAACTTCTGCCGGCGCGATGTATAATATTAAAATCTGTAAAGAAAAAAATTTAAGTCATACCGTTGATTTCCTTCAGCAATCCGGCGTTCAGGTTTTTTCTGCGACAGAAAAAGCACAGAAATTATACTACGATGTGGATTTTACCCAGCCGTGTGCCATCGTTATGGGAAATGAAGAAACCGGAATTTCTAAAGAGGTTCTGCATCATTCCGATGAAAAAATAAAACTTCCGATGGAAGGTAAAACCCAGTCTTTGAATGTCTCTGTAGCCTGTGGGGCTATTCTTTATGAGGCGACCCGCCAGCGAATGAAAATGTAATCTTGCTTTGAGTTGGTAATTGATTTTTGACGATTCTATTTGAGAATATTTTTTACCTTTAAAAAAAATAGAAGTGATATGCAGAAGAATATCATCGTGAAAAGTGAAGTTCGCACTTATGTAAAAGAAATTATTTCGCAAAAAATTCACAAGCTTGAGAATTTTATGGAATTCACTCTGGAGGCAAGCCGGGAGGTAAAAAAAACTTCTAAGTATGATTCTATTCGGGAAGAAATGCAGGAAGAAATTTATCAGATGCAAAAGCAAATGGCTTCATTAAAGGATTTGCAAAGGAATTTATCTAAAATTTCAGATTATCCTTCGGAGAGAATTCAGCTGGGATCTATTGTTTTTACCAACAAAGCGCGATTTTATATTTCTATTTCCCTTGGAGAGTTTTTCTTTGAAGGAGACCGGTTTTATGCGATTTCTGAAGAAAGCCCGATGGCGAAAATGATGTTCGGAAAACAGGTTGGAGATTCTTTTACCCTCAATAATATCAGCCAGGTTATCGAACAGGTCTGGTAATTTTTAATTAAAATTAATTTAACAAATCAATGGACAACGCAGAAATATTAAAAAACATTATAGAAAAAAGAAGAAGCATTTTCCCTAAATCCTATTCCACAGAGGAAATTGAGGAAGAGGTTCTTGCTGAAATTGTGAATTCTGCGAATTTTGCGCCAAGTCACAAGCGGACGAAACCGTGGAGGTTAAAAGTTTTTCGTGGTGAGGAAAAAAATCAGTTAGGAGAAAAATTGGCAGAAATCTACAAACAGACAGCTAATCCTGAAGCTTTTCTGGAAAAGAAGTATCTGGATATTTCTGACAAAGTGGCAAAGTCTGCTGCGATCGTTACTATTTGTGTTAATTTCAGTGGTTTAGTTCCGGAATGGGAAGAAATAGCTGCAACGGCGATGGCTGTTCAGAATATGTATCTTACTGCAACTGCTCATGAAGTTGGTTGTTACTGGAGTACGCCGGGAATGATTAATCACCTGAACGGTTTTCTGGGCTTAGATGAAAATCAGAAATGTATCGGTTTATTTTATCTGGGGAAAATATAATTAGATTGTAACTTTGGGAGTTTTTGAGTGACTTATAGTTAAACTAAGAAATTAATTATATGGAAACTTACGGTTATAATCATCCTCAATCGTCGCAAAATCAGAGCAATTATCGTTCAGAGAAAAAATTGGCTGCCGGACTTTTAGGCTTATTGCTTAGTCCATTTGCAGCGAATAAATTTTACCTGGGATATATAAAGGAGGGAATTATTCAGGTTATTTTAAATATCTGCACTTGTGGAGTAGCAACAGTCATTCCTTTTATCGAAGGGATTATTTATCTTACCATGAGTGATGAACAGTTCGATCGAACTTATGTTCAAAATAAAAAGCCCTGGTTTTAAAACAGAAAGAACTTCCGGTATTGAAGTTCTTTCTGTTTGTATTTAAATTCTTTTACTGATTCAATAAAATCGCGGCTTCTTTTGCAGCATACGTAAATATCATGTCTGCTCCGGCGCGTTTGATGCAGGTTAAACTTTCGATAATGGCTTTGTCATTATCCAACCAGCCATTTTGTGCGGCCGCTTTTAACATCGCGTATTCTCCGCTCACATTGTATACTGCAATTGGTAAATCGATTGCTTCGCGAACTTTGGCAACGATATCAAGATAGGGCATTCCCGGTTTGATCATGATAATATCTGCACCTTCCGCAACATCTTTTAAAACTTCATCAATGGCTTCTCTGGAATTATGAAAATCCATCTGATACGTTTTTTTATCTTTCGGAACATCCTGATTATCTACGGGTGCTGAATCTAAAGCACTTCTGAATGGGCCGTAAAATGAACTTGCATATTTCGCAGCGTAGCTTAAAATTCCCACATCGGTAAAACCGTTTTCTTCGAGACCTGTTCTGATTGCTGCAACTCTGCCGTCCATCATGTCGCTCGGTGCAATAATATCTGCTCCCGCTTCCGCACAGGAAACTGACATTTTCACCAGAGATTCGTTGGTGGCATCGTTATCGATTTTACCGTTGGTGACAATTCCGTCGTGACCGTAGATTGAATAGGGATCCAAAGCAACATCAGGCATGATGACCATTCCGGGAACGGCATCTTTAATTGCTTTAATGGTATTTTGCATTAAACCGTTTGGATTCCATGACTCTTTTCCGGTGTTGTCTTTCAAATCTTCAGAAACTTTCATGTACAGATTCACCGCTTTAACACCGAGGGAAAATAGTTCCTGACATTCCTTCACGGTAAGATCTAAAGTCCGCCTGAAAATTCCTGGCATGGAGGATATCGGTTCTTGTCTGTTGATGCCTTCCATCACAAAAATCGGCATTACAAAATCACTGGTCGTAAGGGTAGTTTCCTGAACTAACGCTCTGATAGCGGCGTTTGTTCTTAATCTTCGGTTTCTGGAATAGATGATCATATTTTGGAATAGTATTTGATTTATAGACTGCAAATTTAAATATAGTTTTGCATAAAAGCTATTGTATTTCAAATAGAATTCCTTAGTTTTGTAATGATATCGTTAAAATAAAATTATTATAGGTGAAAAATTTATTGTTTTTAGTAATATTGGTCGGCAGTTTAACAGTTTTTTCGGGAAAAATTTCCGCTCAGTCTGTTGATCGGGTTTCGATGGTAACCAGTCAGAAATCAGATGATGGTGTTATTGTCGCGTACCCTAATCCTGCCCGGGATTTTATTTTCGTAAAATCAAAAGATGCCTTTTTGAAAATAAAATCTGTTACTTTTTATTCTATATTAGGAATGCAGGTGGCAGAATATCAGATTAATAAAAATTCTGAAGAGATTCGTTTAGATAAGCTCAGACCGGGTAAATACCTGATGAGATATGTCTTAAGTGACAATACTCAGCAAGTCACGCAAATCGTAAAACAATAAAATATCATCCTTGGAATTTCTTCAAGGATTTTTTTTTCGCAGATCTTATATATGAAGCCAATCTATAGGCTTTGATAAAAAATTACTTAATTTTGTACCAATGGAAGCACGCGAAAAAATAGTAATTATTGGTGGTGGTTTTGCCGGACTTCAATTGGCGAAATCCCTTAATAATAAAAGAAAAAAAGTGATGGTCATCGACAAGGTGAATCATCACATGTTTCAGCCGCTTTTCTACCAGGTAGCTTGCGGGCGGATTGAACCCAGTAATATTTCTTTTCCTTTCAGGAAGATTTTTCAACGCTCCCGCAATATTCAGTTCCGGCTCACCGAAGTTCAGCGGATTATTCCTGAACAAAATAAAATTGTGACCCAAGAGGGAGAATTCACCTATGATAAACTGGTGATTGCTTCAGGTTGCAAAACCAATTTCTTTGGCAATGATAAAATGGAGCATTTGACTTTCGGAATGAAAAATACCCAGGAAGCAATTGCGATTAGAAATCACGTTTTATTGACGTTTGAGAAATTAATTATCGAAAGAAAACGCAGCGATGACGGAAACTGGAATATCGTTATCGTAGGAAGCGGGCCCACAGGAGTAGAGTTGGCAGGTGCTTTTGCAGAAATGAAGAAAGATATTCTTCCCCGCGATTATCCTCATATGAATTTTGATGATCTGAAAATCATTTTAATAAGTTCTACAGAAATGCCACTGGGGGTGATGAGTGAAGAAGCCCAGGAAAAATCTGCCCAATATCTAAAAGAGCTCGGAGTCGTTTTCCTGAAAGGGGAAATGGTCACAGATTATGACGGTGACAAAGTTTTCATGAAAAGTGGAAAAACAATTCCATCAAATAATGTAATTTGGGCCGCCGGAGTTACCGGAAATATTATCGATGGTTTGAATCCCGGAATTATAGTCAGAAACAGATTCAAAACAGACCGCTACAACAGAATTGTAGGTTACGGCAATATCTTCGCTATTGGAGATATCGCTTACATGGAAACACCGCTGTATCCGGCAGGTCACCCGCAGGTAGCCAATGTTGCGATTAATCAGGGGAAGAACTTGGCTAAAAACTTCCTTAAAACTTCTGAAAAAGATTGGCAACAATATGAGTATAAAGATCAGGGAAGTTTAGCAACGATAGGGAAACACCGGGCTGTGGTCGACTTACCACATTTCAAATTCCAAGGTTTTTTTGCCTGGTATTTTTGGATGTTTTTACACTTGATGCTTATTTTAAGTGTCCGGAATAAACTGGCGGTTTTCTTCAACTGGATGTGGAGTTATATTAACAGAGATTCATCATTAAGGTTGATAATTATTCCTAATAAAAAGAACAATACGGAACAATGAGAATAGATATTATAAGTGTTTTACCGGAATTAATGGAAAGTCCTTTTCAGGCTTCAATTCTGAAAAGAGCAATGCAGAAAGGTTTGGCAGAAGTGCACTTTCATCAGTTAAGAGACTGGAGCACCGGAAAACACAGACAGATCGATGACGAACCTTATGGCGGGGGAGCCGGAATGGTGATGATGATTGAGCCTATCGATAAATGTATCTCGGAATTAAAAACCCAGAGAAATTACGATGAAATTATCTATCTTACCCCTGATGGTGAGACTTTAACTCAAAAAATTGCCAATACGCTTTCCATCAAAAATAATCTCATTTTGCTGTGTGGTCATTATAAAGGGATTGATCAGCGGGTCCGCGATCTGCATATTACAAAAGAGATTTCTATCGGTGACTATGTTCTTACCGGCGGCGAGTTGGCAGCATGCGTTTTAGCAGATGCGGTTATTCGGTTATTACCCGGCGTTTTAAATGATGAACAGTCTGCATTAACCGACAGTTTTCAGGACAACTTACTCTCCCCGCCGATCTACACAAGACCTTCGGAATACAAAGGATTGAAGGTTCCCGATATTTTACTGAGCGGAAACTCAAAAAAAATCGAAGACTGGCAGCATGAAGAAGCATTGAGAATAACGATTGAAAGGAGACCGGATATTTTAGATTAAATTAAACACAATCAATATTCTGTGCTATTTATAATGATAAAAAAAGCAGTTGATTTTTAGGATGGACAGTAAAGATGAAAAGGAACTTATTGCTTTCTACAATGTCGAAAATTTGTTTCGTCCGGATCTTCCGCGCATTCATAAGTTAGACCCTACAGCGTCGGGACTGCAGAACTGGGACGAAAGAAAATACCGGAACAAACTTTCTAAAATTGCACAGGTTTTTCAGTTAATATCGGAAAGTGAACATTCTTTGCCCATGTTGATTGGCATATCCGAAGTTCAGGGGAAAAAGCCGTTAGAAGAATTGGTGAAATTAGACCCGTTTAATTCCAATTACGGAATCGTGCATTACGAATCAATGGATGAAAGAGGAGTAGATGTGGCGCTTTTATATGACAAAAGTAAAATCGAAATTATTTCTTCCGAACCTATTTCCTATCTCTTTGCAGTCGAAAATAAAGAATCAGAATATTACGATACGACCAGAGATGTTCTGTTTTGTAAAGTGAAATATTTGAATGTTCTGATGAATGTCTTTGTCCTTCACCTCCCGTCGAAAAGAGAAAAAGATATCAATAAACCCAAGCGGGAATATATCATTAAAGATCTGAACGAAAAGATTTCAAAATTAATTTCAGGCACTGAGGAAGCGGTAATCATCTGCGGTGATTTCAACGAAAATCCCGATGAGGAAATGATAAATAATTTTATTTATGACAAAGACTTCAATAAAATTTTAGTGAATCCGTCAGCCGAACTGTTCAAAAATGAAAAATTTTCTACATTTCATTACAAAAATGGCTTACTTTTTGACCAAATGATTTTGTCCGCTGATTTTTTTAATTCCAATTATCCGCTTCTGTTTAAAGATGCAAAAGTTTTCAATCATGACAAATTAAGCAATTGGGATAAAAAATTAGCAGGCCGGCCTTTTAGAACATTCGCTGGTTCAAGATACTTAGGAGGATATAGCGATCATTTTCCTGTCTTGACTGTATTAGTGAAAAACCAGTAAAAGTCTATTGAATAAAATTTAAACCGAAAAATTCTTTAAAATGAAAAATGCAATTAATGCCGAATATCATTTAGATAAGATCGATAAAGATATTATCTATATGTTGATGGATAATGCGAAAACATCTCTTGCTCATATTTCAAAAAACGTGGGGATCTCTACTACAGCAGTCCACCAACGGATAAAAAAACTAGAACAGGCGGGAGTGATAGAGAATTCTATCTCTTTTCTTAATCCCCGAAAAATTGGATTCAAGGTGGTGTCTTTTATTGGAGTCTTTTTAGAGCAACCCAGCCATTATCATGACGCAATCAAAGCACTCAATGAAATTAATGAAGTCGTAGAAGCGCATTATACCACAGGGAATTACACGATATTTCTTAAAGTTTTATGCAGAGACAATGATCACTTGATGGAAATTCTTAATAAAATTCAAAAATTAAAAGGGGTTACCAGAACAGAAACTTTTATCTCTTTAGAGCAAAGTATTGGCAGACAGCTTAAGGTATAGTAAACAGTTTGTTGATAACAGGTCATTTATAAAAAGTACACTTCATAGGAAGTGTGCTTTTTTGTTAGCTCTTTTTTCAAAAACCATAACACCCATTTGCAGATAATTGGCTAATTTTACAATCTATAATTAATGCAATTTTATTTTCTAGTATAACATCATCATTTATGCAAAAGACATTAGAAAAAAAACAGACCGTTTCTATGCAAAATAGCAGTGAAGTGCGAAATCAAGGCTTATCTTTCAACACCAAATATTTCGATACCATCAATATTAACAGGAGCGCCATCGAAAGACGCGTTGCAACTCTGGGCGGAAGAAGAAGTGTGAAAAAAGAATTTCAGGCAGCCTGGCTTTTAAAGGCAATCTCCATGATTGATTTAACCACGCTTGCCGGAGACGATACCCGCGGAAACGTAATGCGGCTCTGCGAAAAAGCCAAAAATCCCGTTCGCGAAGATTTGCTGGTGAAATTAGGAATGCAGGATGCAAACCTGACGACAGGAGCAGTTTGTGTGTATCACAACTTAATTCCTTACGCAAAAGAAGCGTTGAAAGGAACTTCGATTCCAATCGCAGTCGTTTCTACCGGATTTCCTGCAGGTAAAATTTCCCTTGAAGATAAAATTACAGAAATCAAAAAATCGGTCGCCGCCGGAGCAACAGAAATCGATATCGTTATTTCCAGAGATTTGGTTCTGGAATCAAAGTGGAAAGAACTTTACGACGAAATCAAACTTTGCCGACAAGCTTGTGACGATGCACATATGAAAACCATTTTGGCAACCGGCGAAATTCCTACCTACACCAAAGTGGCTAAAGCATCTTGGGTCGCCATGATGGCAGGATCAGATTTTATAAAAACCTCTACCGGAAAAGAATCCGTAAATGCAACTTTAGCAGTGAGTTTGGTGATGATCCGGTGCATCCGCGATTATTACGAATTAACCGGCGTGAAAGTCGGTTACAAACCTGCCGGCGGAATTCAAAAAGCAAAACAGGCACTCGATTATTTAATTTTGATCAAAGAAGAATTGGGCAACGACTGGTTAACGCCCCATTTGTTCAGATTCGGCGCAAGTTCCCTTTTGGGCGACATCGAGCGGCAGTTAGAACATTACGTAACCGGCAGATACAGCGCAGGATTCAGACATCCGATGGCGTAATTGTCATACTGAGCGAAGTCAAAATGGTTACAGAGCGAAGTCCAAGTAGGGCGCCTTTTTCCGCCCTCCGTTCCCGCTTTCTTGCTCCACTTCGTTGCACAAAAAGAGCTCCACTCAGGTCGGGGCGCAGGTGGGAACCTGATATAAAGAACGATTATAAAAACAAAATACTTAGACTTTCAACAGAGTAGAAATCCAACATTGCTCTTTTAATCTACCGAAAAAAACTGAACGATTGTGTCTTTGTAGTTGAAATTACTGCACCGTCACATCACTAAATCAACACATTATCAAATCAACATAATGGAAATCAAAGAAATATACGACACCATGGTTTACGGTCCAGCTCCAGAAAGCGCAGCTTCTGCTGTGGAATTTTTAGAAAATCATAACAGAAATTTCGACTTATTTATTGGCGGAGAATGGGTAAAACCGCATTCCAAAAAACACATGGATTCCAACAATCCTTCTAATAAAGAATTTTTAGCCAAGATTGCCGAAGCCGACGAAACCGATGTCCACAAAGCCGTGATGGCAGCCAACAGTGCACTTGCAGACTGGGTAGCAATCGGTGGGTTCGAACGTGCAAAATATCTGTATGCCATCGCAAGACAAATCCAGAAGCACTCAAGATTGTTTGCGGTTCTTGAAACATTAGACAACGGAAAACCAATTCGTGAAACCCGTGATATCGATATTCCAATCGTAGCCAGACATTTTTACCATCATGCAGGTTGGGCAAAATTGATGGATACCGAATTCAGTGATTACCAAGAAGTCGGAGTTGTCGGACAGATTATTCCGTGGAATTTCCCTTTAATGATGCTTTCCTGGAAAGTTGCTCCGGCCTTAGCCATGGGAAATACCATCGTTTTGAAGCCTGCAGAATATACCTCGTTAACCGCTTTGCTTTTTGCCGAAATCTGTGAGAAAGTCGGACTTCCAAAAGGTGTTGTAAATGTCGTTACAGGAAAAGGAACTGTTGCCGGAAATGCTTTGGTCAATCATAAAGACATTCAGAAAGTGGCTTTCACAGGTTCAACCAAAGTAGGTAAAATATTAAGAACAAATATCGCCGGAACAGGTAAGAAAATATCTCTTGAGTTGGGTGGGAAATCACCATTCATCGTTTTTGAAGATGCAGATTTGGATTCTGCGGTGGAAGGAATTGTAGATGCGATCTGGTTCAATCAGGGACAGGTTTGTTGTGCCGGTTCCAGACTGTTAATTCAGGAATCAGTTTCTGAGGTTTTCTACAAAAAACTTCGTGCAAGAATGGAAACGTTGCGTATCGGCGATCCAATGGACAAAGCGGTTGATATGGGTTCTATCGTAGATCCAATTCAGCTGAAAACCATTAAAGACATGGTTCAAATCGGCATCGATGAAGGCTGTACGATTTATCAGCCAAAAAATGGAATTCCAGAAAACGGCTGGTTTTATCCGCCGACTTTATTTACCGATGTTCCAACAAGCGCTGTGATTGCTCAGGAAGAAATCTTCGGACCGGTTTTGGTCGCGATGACTTTCCGTTCACATTCAGAAGCAGTGGCTTTGGCAAATAATACGAGATATGGTTTGGCATCAAGTGTTTGGACAGAAAATATTAATTTGGCTTTAGATATTGCACCGAAAATAAAAGCAGGAAGCGTTTGGATCAACTGTACCAATCAGTTTGATGCCGCTGCTGGATTTGGTGGGTACCGAGAATCCGGTTTCGGTAGAGAAGGCGGAAAAGAAGGTTTGTATGAATATATGAAACCAAGAGTTGAAGCCGAATTTACCGCAAAACCAATTTTGCCCAAAACTGAAAAACCGAAAGAGGGTAAAAAAGCAAAAAATACTTTGGCAGAAATCGACCGTACGACGAAAATGTATATCGGGGGAAAACAAGCCCGCCCAGATGGTGGTTACAGCACAGAAATCAAAAATGCTTTCGGTGAATATATCGGAGAAGTTTCTGAAGGGAACAGAAAAGATATCAGAAATGCCGTTGAAGCAGCGCACGCCGAAAAATCTTGGGGTGGAATGACCGGTCATGCCAGAGCGCAGGTTCTTTATTATATCGCCGAAAATTTAGCAATTCGTTCAGAAGAATTTGCAGAAAGAATTGTGGAGATGACGAATCAATCTTTAGAATCTGCTCAGGATGAGGTGGAAAAATCAATTGAAAGAATTTATACTTACGCCGCTTATGCCGATAAATATGATGGCGCAGCGCATTCTACCGTTCAAAGAATGGTTACTTTAGCAATGCCCGAAGCAATCGGTGTAATGGCAATTGTTTGTCCGGAAGAAAATCCGTTGTTAGGATTTATTTCAACGGTAATTCCGGCAATTGCGATGGGAAACAGGGTAGTGGTCATTCCATCTGAAAAGCAGCCATTTTCAGCCACCGATTTTTATCAGATTTTAGAAACCTCTGATGTTCCTGCCGGAACGGTGAATATTGTAACCGGTCCAAAAGAGGAATTAGCCAATGAACTCGCGAAACATTATAATGTGGAAGGAATTTGGTATTTCGGAACTCAGGAAGGAAGCAAAAATGTCGAATTACTTTCCACCGATTCCATGAAACGTTCGTGGGTGAATTTTGGAAAACACAGAAACTGGCTGAATCCAAAACATGGTGAAGGTCAGGAGTTTTTAAGACACGCGACAGAAATTAAAAACATCTGGATTCCTTATGGAGCATAAAGCTTAAGCGCTGTTACAGCTTAGAGCTCTAACAGCGCTCACAAAAAGCCACGAAACCACGAAGTTTTTCGTGGTTTTTTTTATTTGAAAGAAATCTGTGCAATCTGAAAATGTTACTTCTCAAATTAAAATTAAAATTTTAACCATTAAGAAAAGTGAAGGAATTAAGTTCATTAAAATTTCTTCCGGAAATTGTTTTGTGGAAAGTAACCCGTTCCTTTATGTGATTTTTGGGGTTTAAGAAAATTTGCGAAAAATTAAGCTTGACGTTAAATCGGAAGTTTTTAAATCAGTATTAATTTCTGAAATCTCCCATATCCAATTTCAGAGAAAAGAAATTAGAATAGAAGTTAGAGCCACCGATTCCCGAATTGGTAATTGCATAATCTAAAGTTAAACCGTGGTATTTAATTCCAATCCCAGCACTGGGCTGAAAGGAAACTTTTCTTTTTAGATTTTCGATATCGGTTATAGTTTGAAATCTGTTTAAACCAACTCTCACAAAAATCATATCCTGAAATTTAAGTTCGGCGCCCGCATAAGGCGTAATACTTGCAAAATCGGTCGAAATAACCGCTGCCGTTTTGGCGAAATCAACATTGATTCCCGCTTCCGGCATGAGTTCCAAATCCCGGTTGATTTCGAAATTTCTGCTCATTCCTAAATTTAATTTAGGCATGGTTAATTCCATTTTATCTTTTGGAGCGGGATTAAATTCCTCACCGTTCACCACGGCCGAAAGTTCTTTCTGATTGATGGTCCAGAAGTTTACCGTAGTTGTAATATCTTTCATTACAGCGCCATAATTCCAGCCGTTGTCGGAATGATAAACCGCTCCCAAATCAAAACCAAAACCATAGCCACTTGCAAATTTTCCGACATTTCTGTAGACTAATTTTGCATTAACACCGACATCTATTTTTTGATTTCCGCCAGGATGAAAGGCATAAGAAAGTAACGCCGCATAATCGGACTGTGAAAAACTGGTGATTTTATCGTAGTCGATATTTCCTTCAGGATCAATAAGTTGTGTAGTATTCAGGATGTTGTCAACTCCGAGTCGGACGATGGAAATTGCAAAAACTCCTCCTTTGTTATCCAAAGGTTTTGCATAAGCGATATAGTCGTATTTGGCGATCGATTCAAAATATTCAGCATGCATTGCTGCTCCCTGCCAATCACGGTCAACGCCGATTAATCCTGCCGGATTCCACATTGGCGAATAGACATCGTTTTGATTAGAAATTACCGCACCGCCCATTGCCAGACCTCTCGCACCAGCTCCGATATTGAGAAATTCGTTTGAATATTTTCGCACAATTTGTGCTTCAGAAAAAACCCCTGAAGTAACCAAAGCGGCAAAGAATAATTTTCTCATCAATTCTGTACTTTTTTTGCAGCTGTATTTTTTCTTGATTTTAAAACTCCATTAACAATAATTGCCAAAATCATAATTAAAGAAGCACCGTAAAATATGGGGCTCATTTCCTCAGATTCACCAAAGATAAAAAAAGCCAGGATAATCCCGTAAACCGGCTCCAGATTTACCGTTAAAATTAAGGTAAACGGCGAAATGTATTTCATTAAATTCACAGATTCCAACATCGGGAAAGCGGTGAAAATACTTGCTAATATGATAACTAACGTCAAATCATGGGTGCTTATTTCATTAAGGTGAAAAATCTGCCCCGTCAATAGAAAAAATGCGGTTAGAATAAGGAATCCCGAAAATATTTCATAGAAAATAATGTTACCGGAACTGGTTTTGCCAAAGATTTTTCCATTAAAAACAGAAAATATGGTTCCGAAAAGAGCGGTAAGAATTCCATAGAAAATTCCTTCTTTATACTGAAATTCGGTCTTGAAAATGAGTCCCATACAGATCACGATCACCACTCCCATGATCACCTCTGAAATGTCGATCTTCCTTTTAAAAATAACAGGTTCCAAAATAGAAGCAAACAAGGTGGAAAGCGATAAACAGCTCAGTGCAATGGAAACATTCGAAACCTTGATCGAGTGGAAAAAACAGAGCCAGTGAAAAGCCATGAATCCTCCAATTACCGAAAGCTGAATGAAAAGTTTTTTGGAAATTTTGATGCTTTCTTTTTTGAAAAAGCGGATGAAAATAAATAAAAACAGCGCTGCGAAAAGCATGCGGTAAAAAGTAAGCACCTGGGCATTGGCGGAAATGAGTTTTCCTAAAATGGCAGTAAATCCCCAAAGAAATACAATCATGTGAAGGCGAAAAAGGGCAGAATTTTTAACCACTATTTTTAAATTTTAACTTTTGCAAATCTACAAATCCAATTTAGATTATAAGAACAATAACCTGTTCATTTACTGAAAAAAAACCCTGAAAATTTCACAACTTTCAGGGTTCTTCAAATAATAAACTACTAAAAAAATAAATTAGGAATAATTCCAAGCAATTGTAACGGGATTTTGGTTCTTTTATTTTGTTTGATCCTCCAAAATTATGCAAAATAATTTTCTGTGTTTCAAATCATTAGTTGTAATGCATGTTTCTTCCGGAATTATCTTAAAAAAACTTATCTTTAAGAAAATTTTTTTCACGTATGGATTTAGAATTTAACAAAAGAGAAGATCAAAATAAATTAAAACTCGGCGCTATTACCACTTTGCTTTCTGAAATAAAGAAAGGTGGTGGAGAAAAACGGTTGCAAAAACAAAGAGATGAAGGCAAGTTAACGGCGCGCGAACGAATCGACTATCTTCTTGATAAAAACGCAGATTCTATTGAAATCGGTGCTTTTGCCGGTTATGAAATGTATGAGGAACATGGCGGTTGCCCGAGTGCCGGAGTAGTGGTAGTTATGGGTTATGTTTCCGGCCGGCAATGCCTGGTGGTGGCCAATGACGCCTCCGTAAAAGCGGGTGCCTGGTTTCCGATAACGGCAAAAAAAAATCTTCGCGCTCAGGAAATTTCCATGGAAAATAAATTGCCCATTATTTATCTGGTAGATTCTGCAGGGGTTTTCTTGCCAATGCAGGATGAGATTTTTCCCGACAAAGAACATTTTGGAAGAATATTCAGGAACAATGCAAAAATGAGCTCTATGGGAATTATCCAGATTTCTGCGGTAATGGGAAGCTGTGTGGCAGGTGGCGCCTATCTTCCGATTATGAGCGATGAAGCGATGATTGTAGATAAAACGGGTTCTATATTTTTAGCCGGAAGTTATCTGGTGAAAGCGGCGATTGGTGAAACCATTGATAATGAAACTTTAGGAGGAGCTACTACCCATTGCGAAATTTCCGGTGTGACCGATTATAAGGCGAAAGACGATAAAGATGCTTTAGATAGAATTAAAAATATCATGAAGTCCATCGGCGATTTCGAAAAAGCAGGTTTCGACAGAATCGAAAGTTTCCCGCCAAAAGAAAATATCGAAAATATTTTCGGACACATGCCGGTTTCACGATCAGATCAATACGATACTTTTAATATTATTAAATGTCTGGTTGATAATTCCGAATACGAAGAGTACAAACCGGACTATGGCAAATCAATTATTTGTGCGACCGCAAGAATCGACGGTTGGAGCGTAGGAATTGTCGCCAATCAACGGAAATTAGTAAAAAACGGAAAAGGAGAAATGCAGTTTGGCGGCGTTATTTATTCGGATTCTGCTGATAAAGCGACGCGTTTTATTGCCAATTGCAACCAGCGAAAAATCCCATTATTATTCTTACAGGACGTTACCGGATTTATGGTAGGTTCCAAATCTGAACAAGGTGGAATCATCAAAGACGGTGCAAAAATGGTAAATGCTGTTTCTAATTCCGTAGTGCCGAAATTTACAGTAATTACAGGGAATTCCTACGGTGCCGGAAATTACGCGATGTGTGGAAAAGCGTATGATCCAAGATTAATTGTTGCTTGGCCATGGGCGGAACTAGCGGTAATGGGCGGAAGCCAGGCTGCGAAAGTTCTGGCGCAAATTCAGACTTCAACTTTAAAAAAGCAAGGCATAGAAATCGGAGAAAAAGAACATCAGGAAATTCTGGATTCCATTTCCAAAAAATACCAAAAACAGACGGAGCCCACTTATGCCGCAGCTAGATTATGGACCGATGCCATCATTAATCCTGTAGATACCAGAAAATGGATTTCTATGGGAATTGAAGCCGCTAACCATGCACCAATTACGGAGAAATTTAATTTAGGAGTGATTCAGGTTTGAAAATTTAAGGAACTGGATTCTATAAACAGCATAAAAAAAAGATTCAGAAATTTTCTGAATCTTTTTTTTATTTTTAATTTAACCAATCCTTACGCTGGTCATACTCAGGCTTCCGGCAATTAATTCATCATTGAATAGTGAGAGTTCTTCCGATTTTTCCTTTAAACCCAAAGAATAAATGAGCGGCAGAAAATGATCGGGCGTGGGAACAGCAGTTTGTAGAAATGTTCCCTGTTTCTGATAATCAATAAGATTTTTAAAATTACCGTCCAGGATCCAGTTGTTTGTTTTTTCGCGGGCTTCCAAAGCCCAGTCGTAGCCGTAACCTACCGTATCGATATTTCGGAAATCTACCAGGCGTAAATTATGAACGATATTCCCGCTGCCGATTATCAAAATTCCTTTTTTTCGTAACTTTTGAAGTTGACTTGCCAGATCAAAATGAAATTGCGGTGGTTTGGTATAATCAATACTCAGCTGAATGACCGGAATGTCTGCGTTGGGATAAAGATGCCTGATGACACTCCACGCACCATGATCCAGTCCCCAGTTGTGGTCTTCGCCTACAAAAGTAGGAGCCAGTAACGCTGCCGTTTCTTTTGCCAGTTCGGGACTTCCTTTTGCCGGATACTGAACCTGAAAAAGTTCTTTCGGAAAACCATAAAAATCATGAATGGTTTTCGGCATTTCCATGGCGGTAACAAAAGTTCCCTTGGTAAACCAGTGCGCAGAAATACAGAGAATAGCATTAGGTTTCGGAATTTCTTTCGAGATTTTTCGGAAACCCTGTACAAACTGGTTTTCTTCTATCGCATTCATCGGCGAACCGTGACCGAGAAAAAGAACCGGCATTTTTTCGGTTTCCTGAAAACGGTCGGAAATGCTCGATAAATCTTGGATATTCATTTTAAATATGCTTTAAAAAAAACAAAGTTCACCCGACAAAAAATCAGAGTGAACCTTGAAAAATCAACTATGAAATTTTATTTTATGCTTTTACAAATTGTAGGTCGCCTGCAATTTTCACCTCGTCAGAAACCATTACGCCCCCTGTTTCCAAAGCTGCGTTCCAGTTTAAACCAAAATCTTTTCTGCTGATTTTACCTTCAAAAGAGAAACCGGCTTTGGTTTGTCCCCAAGGATCTACATTGATTCCACCGAAATCTACATCTAATTTTACTGGTTTTGTAATACCGTTGATTGTCAGATTTCCTGTAACATCACTGGTCAAAGAATCAGATTCAAAAGTAATTACGGGGTTTGCGGCAACATTGAAGAAATCTTCACTTTTCAAATGGTTATCGCGGTCGGTATTGTTCGTGTTGATAGAATCTGTATGAATTGTCACTTTTACATGTACGTTTTTGAAAGTATCGTCTTCCGCTTCCATTTCTACATTGAAATTGGTGAAGCCACCTTTAACGTTAGAAATCATCATGTGTCTTACTTTAAAAGTAATTTCACTGTGAGTTGGATCTAAATTCCATTTTGTCGCCATAATGTTTTTTTTATTTATTATTAATATTTTGTAGTGCAAAGATAATTCCGATTGCGGTCTTTGGCATTGATGTAAGTTAAGAAATGAATAAATAGTAAATTTTCTTCAACTAAAATCACTAAGCAAATGATTTCGTTATATTTATATGATATTTAATGTAGAGTAGCATCAATTTTTATAATTTTACTTAAAATTATAACATGAAAAAAATCTTTCTATTCCTGATGATTTTGAATTTGCACTGCTTTAATTTCGCTCAAGTTAGGGATACATTAAAAACGCAGAATAAGCGGTTTGACTTTCGATATAAAAAGTTGTACGTCCCCGCAGGTTTGATGCTTTCGGGAATCATTTCAGATGGAAGCGGTTCGGAATCGTTAAAAAATGAATTGGTGGAAGAGCGAAACGAACATCTGTTCGGTTTCCAAAATCATGCAGATGATTATTTACAATTTGCTCCTTTCGTTGCGATTTACGGTTTTGAACTCGCCGGCATGAAACCCAGAACCGACTGGCAAAACCGAACTGCAATTTTAATAAAAGGGCAGCTGCTAAATCTGGGCGCGGTTTATATTTTGAAAACAACTTTAAAACACACGCGACCAGATGGGACTGCTTACTCGTTTCCTTCCGGTCATACCGCAAATGTTTTTGCTGGAGCTACCATGCTTTCCATCGAATATGGGGATAGATATAAATGGGTTCCTTATGCCGCTTACGGTACCGCAACAGCAGTGGGCGTGATGAGAATCGCAAACAATAAGCATTATGTTTCAGATGTTCTTTTCGGCGCTGGTTTGGGAATTCTCTCAATGAAAGTAGCTTACTGGACGCATCAATATAAGTGGAATCAAACAAAAAGTACCACAGATCCTTTCGCAGGAACGGTTTATTAAAAATGAGAAAAAGTGTACCCATATTGGCTCTGTTGTTTTCTGTATTCTTTTTTTCGCAGAAACATGATTCGGCGGTTCAAATAAGGACACAGGAGTTTCAGCTTTCGGAATGTACGACTTTGATTTATCAGAAACCAAGGATATCAGATATCTACAGAAAGATTCCTAAAAATTTTGTAGGAGTCGGTGAGAATGTAGTTTCTACAAACATCTATGGTTACTCTTTACTTGCATTGGGTTCTACTATTGCATTGGTGGCCGTAGATCCCGCAATTTTGAATATGGGTAGAAGATTGGGCGAAAGTGTAGGATTCAGTGAAGATCATACCTATTATAATTTGGGCCCTTTGAAAATAATCCCGGGTGACATCGGTTCTTTTGTTTACTTTATGGGAAACGGAAGCACCTTTATTCTCATCGGAGCAGGTTTGGCCACCTACGGCTTGATTACCGATGATTACCGTGCTCAGAGTACGTCGATGCAACTGGTGCAAAGTGTTTTGCTATCTGGACTTTTTTCTCAACCGTTAAAGCGGCTTAGCGGAAGAGAAAGTCCTTTTGAGACTGCAAAGTCTGGTAGGAATCACAGTAACTGGAATCCTATGCCTTCATTTCCGGCTTACCAGAAAAACACCTCGAAGTACGATGCAATGCCTTCAGGTCATTTAACTACCGGAATTGCTGCCTGGATTGTTTTATCTGAAAATTACCCTGAAAAAAAATGGATCAAACCACTCGGTTTTAGTTTGATGGGATTGATGAGTTTTGAAATGGTCCAAAGTAAAGTGCATTGGGCATCAGATTACCCTATTGCGATTCTTCTGGGTTATCTGATTGGCAAAAACGTCGCCAAAAATGCAATGGTAAAAAAGACCAACGGTACTGTTGCAATTCAGCAGAAAAAATATAAACTCAAGATCTCATCATCCAATTTTTATGGAATTCAGCTGATGGGAATTAACGTTGATTTTTGATTTAACATTTCTTAACAGTTTCGAATTTATTTCTTATTTTTAGCCATCTAATTATTAAGAAATGAAGTTTTCAAAATTCTCTTTATTATTCCTTGTTACAGGAAGTTTTCTCTTTGCACAAAATCAAAAATTTACGATTGCTGAATCAGTAAACGGTTTGAGAAGCAACCTTGCGGTGAAAAATATTTCGCAGTTTACCTGGGCTGATGACGGCAAAACCTATTATCAATCAACCAAAAACGCTTATTTAGTGACAGATGTTTCTACTCAGAAACAGGATACTTTGGTTTCCCTGTATCAGCTGAATAATACTTTGTCTTCAGACAAAAAATTAAAATCATTTCCCAGAATAACTTTTATCAATAAGGATAAAGGATATTTTAACCAGAGATCACAAAGTTTTTGGATCGAACGTTCCGGCAAAGAATGGAAAATTAAAGCAGGAACCGAACTCGATAAGGAAGCTGAGAATACCCAAATGTTGGGAGATAATCAAGGCTACGTTTATACCGTGAAAAATAATTTATACCTCAATAAAAACGGAAAAGTCACTGCCATTACCAATGATGAAAATAAAGATATCCTGAACGGACAGGCGGTTCATCAAAGAGAGTTTGGCATCAGCAAAGGTATTTTTATTTCTCCCGACAATTCGAAAATTGCATTTTACAGAATGGATCAGTCGATGGTTGCCGATTATCCGGTTATCGATTGGAGTGTAGTTCCCGCGGTGAATAAAAATATTAAATATCCAATGGCAGGAACTCCTTCTCATCACGTTACTTTAGGAATTTATGACCTGAAAACCAATAAAACGACTTTCTTAAATACTGCAGGCGATCCAGAACAGTATCTGACCTTGTTTACCTGGAATCCAGATTCGAAATCGGTTTTCGTAGGAGTCCTGAACCGCGATCAGAATGATTTGAAAATGAATCAGTACAGCGCTTCTACCGGAAGTTTTATTAAAAATATATTTGAGGAAAAGTCTGATAAATATGTCGAGCCACAACAGCAGTTGTTGTTTTTCCCGAACTCAACGACCGATTTTATTTGGCAAAGTCAGCGTACCGGATTTAATCATTTATTCCATTATAATGTAGAGAAAGGTCTGGTTGCACAGTTGACGAAGGGAGATTGGGTCGTCACCGATATTCTCGGTTTTCATGAAAAAAAGAAAGAAATCTTCTACGTTTCTACCCAGGTTTCTCCGTTGGAAAGACATCTTTATAAACTCGACTGGACGAATTTTAAAAACCAGAGATTAGATCAGGGAGCCGGTATGCATTCCGGTATTTTGAGCAAGGATGGGAATCATTTGTATGATACCTACAGCAATGCGAATACACCGCGAATTGCTAATTTAATCAATACCAATACTTTAAAAATTAAAAACATACTGTCCGCAGAAAATACTTTAAAAAATTATCAAAGACCCGAAATCAAAAATGTAACTTTAAAAGCTGATGACGGAACGCCTTTATATGGTAAAATTATTTTACCGACCGATTTCGATGCAAACAAAAAATATCCGGTAATTGTTTATTTATACAATGGGCCGCATGCTCAGTTGATAACGGATAGTTTCCCTGCCTCCGGGAATTTGTGGTATGAATTCATGGCGCAGAAAGGATACATCGTTTTCACTATGGACGGGCGGGGTTCTTCTAACCGCGGATTGAAATTCGAACAGGCTATTTTCAGAAATGCCGGAGAAACTGAAATGAAAGACCAGTTGCAGGGAGTCGCTTATCTGAAATCGCTGCCTTATGTGGATGCCGATCGGTTGGGAATTCATGGCTGGAGTTATGGCGGATTTATGACCACGAGTTTCATGCTGAAGCATCCAGACGTTTTCAAAGCAGGAGTGGCCGGCGGTCCAGTCATCGACTGGAATATGTACGAAATTATGTACACCGAAAGATATATGGATACCCCACAAAGTAATCCTGAAGGGTACAGGCAAGCCAATCTTTTGGATAAAGTGCAGAATTTAAAAGGACATTTACTGATGATTCACGGAGCGCAGGATAATGTGGTTGTTTGGCAGCATTCCATAAATTTTCTAAAAGCAGCCGTCGATCATGGGGTACAAATGGATTATTTCGTTTATCCCGGACATGAACATAATGTGGTAGGAAAAGACAGGGTGCATCTGATGCAAAAAGTAACCGATTATTTTGATGAATATTTAAAAAAATAAACAATGAAAATCGAGGCAAATTCTATTGAAGACTATTTAAATAACGTTCCCGAAGAAAGAAAATCTTCGTTCAGGAAACTGTATGAAACGGTGTCGCAGAATTTGCCTCAGGGTTTTCAGGAAGAACTGAGTTACGGCATGATCGGATGGAATATTTCTTTGGAAACGTATCCCGCCAGTTATCACTGTACTCCAAATACGCCGCTTCCATTTATTAATTTGGCTTCTCAGAAAAATTTTATCGCGTTGTATCACATGGGGATTTACGCCAATAAAGATTTGCTGAAATGGTTTACGGAGGAATATTCGAAATATTCTGCAAGAAAATTAGATATGGGCAAGTCGTGCATCCGTTTCAAAAAAACAGATGATATTCCTTTTGAACTGATTGCGGAACTGTGTCGGAAAATATCGCCACAGGATTGGATTTCAACCTATGAAAAACTTTATAAAAAATAAAAACTGATCTTTTCTGAAAATTATTCTCTCAAAACTTTAATTCTGCCGTCATTCCATATTCTGATAACAGACGAACCTGAATATTCTGAAACTTTATCATGATTTTCTTCGGCTACAAAATCGACAGAATCAATAATTTCCTGCGAAATATCGGAAAATTTCATCGGCGATTTTTGCCCGCTAAAATTGGCAGAAGTAGAAACCAAAGGTTTGTTTAATTTCGTGATGATTTTTTTTAAAAATAAATCGTTCACCAGACGAATTCCGATACTTCCGTCTTCCGCCAGGATTTCTTTCGGCAAACCTTTCGGATTGTCGTAAATTAAAGTTACCGGTTTTTCCGACAAATCCATAATTTCCCAGGCCATTTCGGGAACATCTACCAAATCCTCCAAACGCTTTGCAGATTCCACCAGAATAATCATTGATTTGTTCTTCTCCCGCTTTTTAATTTCAAAAATTTTGTTGATGGCTTCTGGGTTTGTAGCGTCGCACCCGATTCCCCAAATAGTGTCGGTTGGGTAAAGAATTGTGCCGCCGGCTTTTAAAGTTTCGATGATTTTTTCCATGAATTATTTTGGTAGATTTTCAGAAAAATTTTAATAATTGCAAAAGTAATTAAAAAAAGTAGAAGATTATTTTTCATGATCTGTTCTTATCATTCATCAATGCTTTTAAATTTCAATTGTGGTAATTTTGTACCATCAAAAATCATAAAAATATGGAAGTAGGAATTGGAATGTTTGGTGACTTAGCCGTCGACCAAAATACCGGAAAATATAAAGATGCAGGAATTAAAATCCGTGAAATTTTAGGACAGATAAAATTAATGGATGACGTCGGAATCGACGTTTTTGCCATGGGCGAACACCATCGTGCTGATTACGCGGTTTCGTCTCCCGAAATGGTTTTAGCTGCCGCTGCGAGCATCACGAAAAATATAAAATTAGCAAGTGGAGTAACGGTTTTGAGTTCCTCCGAACCTGTAAAAGTCTATGAAGATTTTGCCACCTTAGATTTAATTTCAGACGGAAGAGCTGAAATATTTGTCGGTCGCGGAAGTTTCATCGAGTCGTTTCCTTTATATGGCTATTCTCTGAATGATTACGAACAGCTTTTCGATGAAAAATTAGATTTATTATTAAAGATAAATTCCGAAGAAAACATTACCTGGACAGGAAAACTCCGTGCACCGATGAAAAACCAAACCGTTTATCCAAGAGCTAAAAATAACGGAAAACTTCCCATCTGGAGAGCGGTCGGTGGAACGCCACAATCGGTTTTAAGCGCCGCGAAATCAGGAATGCCTTTAATCGTCGCAATTATAGGAGGAATGCCCGTTCAGTTTAAAAATTTAATTGATTTTTACAAACAGGAATATCTTGCCGCCGGACACAAAGAGTCTGAAATGCAAATCGCGATTCATTCGCACACTTTCGTGAGTGAAGATCAGAAAGTGATCGACGGATATTTCCAAAATTATAAATCGCAAATGGACAGAATTGGCGCGACAAGAGGTTGGGCGCCTTACACCAAAATGCAGTACGACGGTGGAAGAGCAAAAGAGGGCGCATTGTTTATCGGAAATACAAATGAAGTTGCGGATAAAATCGCCTATATGAAAGAGCTTTTCGGCATCACAAGATTTATCGGACACATGGATGTGGGCGCACCGGAAAATGACATCATGGTGAAATCTATTGAGTTATTTGGCGGGAAAGTTGCGCCAATAGTGAGATGATTTTTACAGAAATCAGTTTTAAAGGGGAACGGGCTTTAGTCCGTTTTTTTGAAAAAAGATCAGACTTATTTCTAATTTGTTTGCCAATATTTTAAACTGGAGAATTCATTTTGTTCTAAATTTGGTCAGATTTCATCTTTTTTTATTTCCTGAAAACTAATTTACCTATTTTTACACCTTATGGAACAAAAATCAAAAGATCCTCTGCACGGAAAACGCCTCGATGCTATTTTAGAAGAATTGGTGGAATATTACGACGGTTTTGAAAAACTCGGCGAACAGATCAATATCAAATGTTTTACCGATAATCCGAGTATTAAATCTTCTCTGAAGTTTTTGCGGAAAACAGATTGGGCAAGAACCAAAGTCGAAAGTCTGTATTTGTATGTTTTAAGGCAAAAGAAGAAACAGGAAAGATCGCAAGACTAGTTTTCTATTAGCTTAAGAATTTTCCTTTCACATAATACCAGCGATCGTTTTTTTGTTTAAAATCTGACAGTTCGTGATGAATCTGTGGTTTTCCTTTATCATCGGTATAAAACGCTTTAAACTCGACCTGATTTGAATTCGGTTTGCGGATAATCTCCAGTTTTGTCCATTCATTGATTTCTCCCCATTCCTGTAAATCTTCTTTGTTGTGCAATTTACGTTTGGCAGGAAAAGTCGTTTCCATCAGATATTCTCCATTCGGAATCGCGAAGGCTGAAAACCGTGAACGCATCAAAGCTTCAGCAGTTGGTGCATGTTTTTCGCCGTGGTGATACGGTTTGCAACATTCGTCGTACGATTTTCCGGAGCAACAGGGACAGTTCATTTTCAAATATTTATTACAATTCACCCATTATTTCATGTTCGACCATTCGTAAAAATTTACGTTATCATATAATTCAAAACCACAATTGGGGTAGAGTTGGTTTCCGATTTCATTATTTTTTCCGGTTTCCAAAAGCATTCCACAAGCCGAAGTTTCGCGACACAAATTTTTTGCTTCTTCAATTAATTGCTTTGAAAAACCTTTCCCGCGAAAATTTTCATTCACATATAAATCATTCAAAAGCCAATATTTTTTCATTCTTGTGGAAGAAAAAAGGGGATACAGCTGAACAAATCCAACCAGTGTTCCGTCCAATTCAGCCACATAAATTTCGGAATCCTTATTTTGTAATCTTTCCTTGAGGAAAGTTTCTGCACTTTTTACATCGCTTTCTTTATGATAAAAAATCCTGTATTCATCAAACAAAACGGATAAATCTGAGCAATCATCAATTGTCGCTTTTCTTGTCTTCTGCATTTTTTACAATTCTGTTAAATACCTTTCTTCAATAATATTCAAATGATGAATGTTATGCCCAACAATTAATTTCCCTATCGTTTCGACCGAAATTATGTGGCCATTGGCTTTTCCGGTATTTTTTAAAACAGATGGATTCAATGTTTCCAATAAAATTTGAGAAGATTGCCTCACGAATTGATATTCCCGTAATAAAGAATCTAAACTTCTTTCATTCGCAAACGAATTCGCGGCATAATTTTCTTCATCGAAACCTGGCAACCCAGATTTTTCACCTCTTGCAAAAGCCAAAATTCGGTATTGGAAAATTCTTTCGGTATCCGATAAATGTAAAAGCAATTCCTTCAACGTCCATTTTCCTTCTGAATAAGCGAAATTGGACTGTTCTTCGGTTAAATAGGAATATAAGGATACGGTTTTTTCGCCCGATTTTTTCAGCTCTTCCAGCCAATTTTCAGAGGGAATTAAATCTAAATATCTTTGAATGTATTTTTGAAATTCGTTCATTGGAAATTTTATTTTAAACCACAAAAGGCACAAAAGTTTTATATTTCTTTAAATAAAACTTTTGTGACTTTTATGGTTATGAATTTTAAAAAAAATCAAAAGGATTTTAACCGAAAGCTCTTTCTAAATCTGCGATCAAATCTTCTTTATCTTCAATTCCAACGCTTAATCTCACCAAATCATCGGTGATTCCTAATTCTGCGCGTTTTTCTGCGGGAATAGAAGCGTGGGTCATCAAAGCCGGATGATTGGCCAAAGATTCTACACCGCCTAGAGATTCAGCCAGAGTAAATACTTTTACCTTTTCTAAAAACTTAATTGAATCTTCTTTTTTTCCTGATTTAAAGGTGAAAGAAACCATTCCGCCAAAATCTTTCATCTGTTTTTTGGCCAAATCAAATTGCGGATGAGATTCTAATCCTGGATAAAAAACCTGATCTACGGCTGGATGATTTTCCAAATATTTCGCGACTACCATTCCGTTTTCAGAATGCCTCTGAACTCTTAAAGCCAATGTTTTTATTCCTCTTAAAACCAAATAAGAATCGTGCGGTCCGAGAATTCCACCACTTGCAAACTGAATGAAATGTAATTTTTCTCCAAGTTCGGGAGTTTTCGCAATAAGTGCTCCTGCAATCACATCAGAATGTCCGCCCAAATATTTCGTAGCAGAATGCATGACGATATCTGCACCTAAATCCAATGGCAACTGAAGATAAGGCGTCGCAAAAGTATTGTCGACCGCAACCAAAATATCTTTTCCTTTTACCAGATCCGTCACCGCTTTGATGTCGACCAGTTTCATTAATGGATTCGTCGGAGTTTCGAGCCAGATCAATTTGGTTTTATCCGTAATTACGTCTGATATTTTTGAAACATCGTCAAAATTCACAAACGTAAATTTCAACTGGTATTTTTCGAATAATCGCGTGAACATTCTGTATGTCCCACCATATAAATCATCAACGGCAACAACTTCATCGCCTGGATTTAATAATTTTAAAACACAGTCAATCGCAGCCAAACCGGAACCAAAAGCCAATCCTCTTGCTCCGTTTTCGATGGAAGCCAAACTGTCTTCCAAAGCTTGTCTTGTCGGGTTTGCCGCTCTTGAATATTCGTATCCGGAATGTACCCCCGGAGATTTCTGCGCAAAAGTAGACGTTAAAAATACAGGAACATTCACAGATCCTGTCGCTGACTCGTGGTGTTGGCCACCGTGGATTACTTTGGTATTGAAATTCATAATTTTTATAATTTAGCAATATATCAATTTAACAGTTTTCTTAGACTTTTAGATTGCTATATTTATTTTTTTACATTTTTATCGCAGCACGTTGTGCAAATTCTTCTGCCATTTGTTCAAGCCAAAATGCAACATCTTCTTCGCCAGTCGCTCTTTCGTAGGTGTTACCCATAGAAATTAAGATTTGGTGCAGAAACATTTTCATCTGGTCAACAGGCATGTCTTTCGTCCAGAGATCGATTCTTAAGGCTTCCTTTGTTTCGTCGTCCCACACAGAAATCATCGTGGCTTTGGTTTCCTGTTTTTCGACTCCACCGTCTTCAGCATTCCACGTCATTCGTTCGGGAACGTGGTTTTCGTCTAATTCAATATCTATTGTGATTTGAGTTTTTTTCATATGTAGATTTTTATTTTTTAAAATTGAAAGTTTGAATTATTTAAATATTTCTATTTTAGTTTTTAAAGTAATAGTAATCATATCTCGTGTCTCTTATCAGTCAGCGAAGCTATCCCTATCTATTGTCTTTAGTTTTTCGGTTTGTAATTACTTTGATTAAAAATTTCCTGAGCGTTCATTTTTAGAAAATCCACCAACTTAGTTTCTGGTTTTTCCTGATAGAATTTTCTGCAGATCTGCCAACCTGTAAAAATTCCGATTTGTGGTGAAGATTCATTATCGATTTCGGTGTAGAATTTAGAAAATGGCGCAGGATTGATGAACCGTTCTCCTAATCTTTGGTCGTCACTGAAAACCAAATTGTTCTCCACGAAATAATTCCAGATATTGGCTTCGTTGGCTTTGGCCCATTCATATTGCTCGGGCGTATAATTCATTTTTAAAGCATCCGATTCGTTGGGTAAAAAGGCATCCTGCAAAGTCATCAGTTTTCCGTAATACACGATTTGGTCTATGAATTTTTGATGTTCAAAATTGGGTTTCACAAAGTGTTCCGCCAGAATTTCAGAAACTTTAGGAATAATGTTTTTTGGATTCATGCTTTTCTGAAAATACAGTTCCAAACCTGTGTAATTGGGATTATTCTCTCCCATAAAGGCGGTAATGTCGATAAATAACATTTCTTTTTCAGGCTCATAAAAGATGGGTTCCATAATGCCCTGTAATGCTGAAGAGTACAGGAAAACCTGTGGTTCTTTAAAATTGGGGAAATAATTTTTAATGTTTGAAAATAAAGAAGCCAAGTCATTATTCAGTTTTTGAATATCGATTTTTGAAACCGCTTCTTTGTACACTTTAATTTCCTCGGGATCTTTTCTTCTTTCGGCAAAATCTTCATTAGGAACAGTTCCCTGAAACCATGGATATTTTTGGGTAAAAGTTTCCAGTGGAATATCGGGATCGTAGAATTCTTTGGAAATATCGATCAACTGTACTTTTTCAACTGGATTTTTCACCTCTACTTTCCAAATATTTGTGGTGTCTTTTTTACACGAAGCCAATCCTGTTAGGAATACCGCAGAAAATAAGAGATATCTAAAAAACTTCATTATTTTTACATCAAAATTAGAAAGGCAAAAATAAGGAAAATTAATGGCAAAAATATTTGTTGATACCGAAAGACTTATTTTAAGAGAAATTATTTCAGAGGATATCGAAAGAATTTTTTTACTTGACAGCAATCCGGAGGTTATGAAATATATCGGTGTAAAACCAGTAACAAAATTGGAAGAATCTGAAGAGACAATTCAGAAAATCAGAAAACAATATACCGAAAATGGAATTGCAAGATGGGCAGTGATTGAAAAAAAATCTAATCTTTTAATCGGCTGGTGTGGTTTGAAATTGTTGACTGATCCGGTTAATGGTTTCAAAAATGTTTACGAATTGGGTTATCGCTTTTTACCCGGATACTGGGGAAAAGGATATGCTACAGAATCGGCAAAAGGAGTTTTAGAATATGGTTTTAGAAATATGAATTTGAATGTAATTTATGCTTGTGCAGTGATTCAAAACATTGATTCAAACAAAATGTTAAAAGATAAATTGGGCTTTGAAGAAAAGGCGACTTTTATTGACGAATTAGATCATGCAACTTGTTATTGGTACGAGTTGAAAAAAGAAAATTTTTTAAAATAAGAAATGAGGGCTGTTAGAGCTTTAAGCTCTAACAGCCCTTTTAACCGAAAAAAATATGCAAACAGAAAAAGTAATAGCAAAAATAGTGTTATGGTTGAGGAATTACGCCGATAAAGCCAACGTAAAAGGCTACGTCATCGGCGTTTCCGGCGGTGTCGATTCTGCAGTGGTTTCTACGTTGTGTGCCATGACAGGGTTGAAAACCTTGTTAATCGAAATGCCGATACGCCAAAATGCCGATGAGGTTGACCGTGCCCTGGAACACATGGAAGATTTAAAAAACCGTTTCTCAAACGTAGAAATCATGTCGGTGAACCTGACTCCCGTGTTCGAAGAATTATACAAAACTTTCGATGTTAAAGATGCAGATTTTCCGGCTGAAAAACTTGCTTTTGCCAATACCCGCGCAAGATTGCGAATGCTGACTTTATATTATTACGGACAAATCAACAATCTTCTGGTTTGTGGAACCGGAAACAAAATAGAAGATTTTGGGATTGGATTTTTTACCAAATACGGTGACGGCGGCGTAGATGTTTCACCGATTGCCGATTTGTATAAAACAGAAGTTTATGCTTTGGCAAAATCATTGGAACTTGTAGAATCAATTCAAAATGCCATTCCTGCAGATGGATTGTGGGATGAAGCCAGAACCGATGAGCAGCAAATCGGGGCGACTTATCCGGAGCTTGAGAAAATTCAGAAAGAATGGGGAACGAAAACAGAAAGTGATTATTCGGGAAGAGATCTGGAAGTTTTCAAAATTTTCAGCCGGATGAATAAAGCTGCTCAACATAAAATTCAGCCGATTCCGGTGTGTGATATTCCTGAAGAATGGCGTTGAAATTTCCTTCATTTTTAAGGGATATTTAAAATAATTTCAAATAAAAATTAATGAACAAAGACAAAATAAAAATTCTCCTCTTCTTTATCATCGGATTATTGACTGCATTTCTGGTCATGTATCTGATTAACTATTATAAAGTCGAAAAGAAAACGGAGACCGCAAATTCTGAAGTTTCTATTCAGGAAAATAAAAGTGCACCATCAGCAAAAGTCTCGGGAAACATCAATGAACTCACCGAAGAAAAAACGGTTATTAATTATGTGAAAATCAATCACCGGCTCCCCGATTATTATCTGACCAAATCCGAAGCTCGAAAACAAGGCTGGATCGCTTCAAAAGGAAATTTATGCGATGTTCTTCCCGGAAAAGCCATTGGTGGAGATCATTTCAGCAACAGAGAAAAAAAACTTCCTGCCGGAAATAATTATCATGAAGCTGACGTTAATTACAATTGTGCCAACCGAAATGCCGATCGAATTATCTTTACCGAAAACGGCGAAGTCTGGCTCACCAAAGATCATTATAAAACTTTTGACAAGCAATAATAAGAGCCAAGTAAAAAGTAAAAAGAGCCAAGTGGGCTGGATGGGATTACTTTTAAAATTTAAAATTAAAAAATTATGAATACTGTATATATAGATTTCTTGGAAATCGGAGATATGGAAGATTTTTTCGATCAATTAAAAGAAAAACTAAAACTTCCTGAAACGTTCGGCGACAATCTGGATGCGCTGTACGATTCCATAACCGGATTTGTGGAGCTTCCGCTGCATATTGAATTTGTGAATATGAGTGTAGAACAACTTGAGGATTTCGAAGATTTGCTGACCACTTTGGAAGATGCCGACGATGAACTTGATGATTTTTCATTTTCGTATTATCTTGAACAATATGGCGATGAGGATGAGGTTGCAGAATAAAAAAAGAGCTTTTCAAAAAATTTTGAAAAGCCTTTTTTTTGATATAAAGAATTAAAACTTATTTGAGTGGCGCCAAAAGATCTACACCATTTACAGTGGCCCACGCACCTGAAGTCAGAACAACTTTGGTTACGGTGGCAGCATTGGTAAAGCTTAGAGGATTTGTTGAAGTGAAAGCATAGCCGAATTTCAAAAGATTATCATTATTTGCGGTAGCGAATAATGGTTCTACTTTGATTTTTCCTGCTGCAAGCTGACTTGTTTCTGTAGCCAGATCTTGGATTAAAACTGCGAATGCACTTTTTCCACCGGTGTTTTTGTACCCGTCGACATATACATTGGAGAAAATTCCCGTTCCCTGTTTTTTAAATTGAATTGCTGAAACTTCCGGCGAGCCCGAAACTTCTGGAAGTGTTCCCGCGGCTCTGATTAAAGTAATGGTATTTACTTTCGGCGGCGTATTGTCGGCGTTAGAGGATGCTTCGATTTCCATTCCAAAATTACCGATTCCGGTTTGGTAACCGAACCAGTTGGAGTTGTTTTGGCCGCTCCAGGAATCTTGCCAGTCAAAAGCATCATCATAATTTCCGTAAGAAATTAAGTTTTTCGCACTCACCGTACCTCCAAAAAATTCATAACCATCATCGGTTCCTTTATAGGCAACCAGGTTTTCTAAAGTTGTGCCGGCACCAACTGCATAGAATGTCATCGAGTTGGTCTCTGAAGTTCCGTCACCGATTTTTCTTCCTCCGTATTCCACGCGTACAAATTTCATGGTTCCGGAATTGGAGTTGGCATCTGCGCCACCGTAATATTGGTTGTTGCCATCTTCAGAAAGTGCTGTTGTTGCTCCATTCAAGGCTTTAATCGGGGCGTCGCCATACAAAGTTACACCTCCCCAATCACCGGGAGTTTTATTGTCTGAGGTGAAAACAATTGGTTGATCTGCCGTACCTGCCGCATTTATTTTCGCTCCTTTTAAAATAACCAAACCACTTACTTCACTGGTTGTTGCGGTGAAAACTGCACCAGGTTCGATGGTGATTGTAGCCCCTGAACTAACTTTCACAATGCCTTTCAGGGTGTAATTCCCTTTTTTAACAAGAAGGTCTTTAGAGATTTCTCCGGATAGAGTTCCCGAGCCGTCCATTACATTTCCTGTTGTTTGCGGATTTCCACCGTTTGTAGTAGGCGTATTATTATCCTCCCGAATGTCAACCGTACAAGAGGTTGCCGACAGGACCAAGGCAAGTGATACTAAGGTTAAGATGTTTTTTTTCATTTCTTTTATTAATTTTTTATGAGATTTAAATTTGATTTAGAAAGTGTACCCTACGGTCATGTTAAATGAAGTTCCCTTTTTGTAATTTTCCATCAGAAGGGAATTTTCCTGAACCTGAACTAAGCTTTTATCGCCCAATTTCAGTTGGTACTTAGAATCCAATAAATTTTGAACCGTAAACTTTATGTTCCAGTTTTTTGAGATTTGATTGTTATAGACGAAATCTAATTGATGAAACGGCATTTCAAAAATATTATCCAGTTTAGAGAAACCTACACCGTAAATTTTCTTTCCCGAAACATTATAAATGAGCGAGAATGTCTTAGCGAAATTCTGCGCATTTTTGTACTCATATTTTAAATCCGCATTTACGGTCCAGGGTGCCGCTCCCTGCAAAGCTCTCTTTCTGTTGGCTTCCACGTCGGTTTCCGCGGATTGGTCTGCACTTCTTTGTACATTAGAGTACATCACGGTCGTATTTGCTCCTACAGTCCAGCGGGAAAATGCTTCACTAATTCTGCTTAAAGATAAAATTCCTTCTAATTCAACTCCTGCTAAGGTTGCGGTTTTGGCATTGAAGAACGTAATGGTTTGCCCATTAGAGTTTCCGGAGGCGATATAAGAACGCTCAATAGCTTTGTCGATTTTCTTCGCAAAAATATTTACGGCAAACATTTCTTTATTCGTCGGGAAAACTTCATATTTTAAATCAAAATTGTAGTTTTCACTATTTGATAAATCTTTATTTCCGAAGATGTTTTCGTTGTCCGGATTGATGTATGTGATTGGCATATACTCAATAAGAATCGGTCGCGTAATGGTTTTACTCGCAGCAAAACGAATGTTCGATTTCGTATTTAAAGTTCTCTTAACCGATAAAGAAGGTAAAAAATAATACTGGTTTTTAGTGAGATTTACAAAGTCGTCATTTATTCCTACACTGATTGGCTTGTAGCGGGTGATATTCATGTTGTTTTCAACTCTTCCCCCAAGTAAAAGATCCCATAATGCAGAAGGTTTATAAGTGAGGTTTAAATATCCTGCATTGACAAACTGGTACAAATTATTTTTATATTCCGATGTAGAACCTTCTCTGTAATGATAAGCACCATCTCGGATTGCCTGATCAAAAACACTTTGTGGCTGGTCCCTATCCACCGTAATCTGGGATTGCGAAGGATTGTCCAGAACAGAATAAATGAAACGGTAAGACGTATTTCTAATATCTGCAAAACCGTTATATCCAACGGCCAGTTGCCATGGGAAATCTTTTCTGTCTCCTTTTTGTCCCAGATTCACAGCATATTCGGCAAAGGCTGAAAAGTAATTTTTACCGCTGACATCCAAATATTGTCTGAGTAAATTGTTTCCGCCAACAGATAAGTTAACAATATTTCCTTCGCCCGGTTGACCGTACATGATCTTCCGGTCTGGTTGCTGATAAAAATTGTTCACCCAGCTTGCTCCGGCTTTTAGGGAATGTATTTCACTAAAGGTTTGGGAAACGGTTAGCTGCAGATCGGTAAACCTGGAAATATCCTGTTGATTTACCCGGATGAACTGCTGATTATTGGTTTCACCATTTCTAAATCCTAAATAATCCTGTATAAGATTTTCGGAATTTTGGAGGAAGAATCCATTTAAATTAATGGCAGTTCCTTTATTTTTAAAACCCAAGCCCAGCAAAACAGAAGATTCCGTTTCGTACGTGTATTCTTTTCTGTTGAGGTTGTTGTTATAATCGATTGAATTTCCATTTAATCGAAACTGATTTTTTGCGCCATCTTTGTATTCGTAGTGGTTTCCTTGGTTCAAGGAGAATAGAAACCCTAAGTTTGAAGTTTCTCCTATTTTAAATTTCTGAGCCGTGGTAAAACCCATACTCGTGTTAGGCAAAGATTTTACATTATCCACGTTCCAACCTTCACCAAAAGAATTCCTTGACTGCCCGCTGGTGAAATTATATCCCGAGGGGCGGTAGTCTTTTACTTCATTCGGCAATTGGCGGTCTTTCGAATTCAAACCAACATACCCTTCTATGGAATTGGCGTTGGGATTAATCTTAAAATTATTTCGAAATGTACTCAAAGTATTGATTCCGATTCCAAATTCAATCTTAGAAAATGGTTTTTCGTAAGTTAAAGTTTCAATATCGAAAGTAGCTCCTGCAAAATCTGCGTATAAATTAGAATTGAAAGTCTTGTAAATATTAAGCTTCCCGACCACATCGGTTGGGAACTGTTTCAACGCGATTATTTTTTGAAACGGATTATTTGACGGCGAACCCAAACCATTAATGAGCAAAGTATTGTAGCGGTCTTCTAAGCCTCTTACAAAGATTCCGCGACCCTCCACACTGGTAATTCCCGTCATTTTAACCAATGCCTGTTCAAGATTTGAAATTCCTTTTCGGGAAATCTCTTCAGATCCCATCGATTGTTTTTGGATAATGGCTTTTTTCTGATCGAGCAAAAGAGCCGATTCAGATTTTTTATTCCCAGAAGCTTTGATCGTAACTTCCTCAATGTTTTTTTCCTTGCGTAAAGTGTCCTTCACCGAAACTTGTGCGTAGAGATAAGTTGCAGAGACATTTAATAAAACAACTGCAAGACCCACTTTTCTGATATTCATTTCTTCTTTTTAATTAGATTTCTTTCGAGGCAAAGGAAGAAATAATGCGTTGATTTTGTGTTGCGTCAGTTTTAATTATAGTTTACCATTGCCTTAACAAAAATGGGGTAATATTAATTTAATATGAATATTTGAATTAATGAAATTTGGAACATTTAATTTGAGTAAATTTGAAAGAATAAAAAGTTTACAATGCACAAGAAAAAGATTCTTTTGATTGACGATGAGGTTGATATTTTAGAAATAATCTCCTATAATCTCGAGAAAGAAGGGTATCTGGTTACCACCGCAACCAATGGGAACGATGGTATTCTGAAAGCCAAAGAAATAATTCCCGACCTGATTCTTCTCGATGTGATGATGCCGGAAAAAGATGGTATTGAAACCTGCCAGGAACTTCGTCAGATTAAAGAACTGCAGAATACGCTCATCGTTTTTCTCTCTGCCCGAAGCGAAGAGTTTTCTCAATTGGCAGGTTTTCAGGCTGGCGCAAACGATTACGTCGTAAAAATCATTAAGCCGAAAATTCTTATTTCTAAAATTAATGCGCTTTTGCAACTGACTTCAAAAGTAAGCAACGACGCCAAAGTCCTGAAAATTGGCGACTTGGTTATCGACAAAGACAATGTGAAAGTGACCAAAAGCGGACAGCACTTTTTATTGCCTAAAAAAGAATTCGATTTGCTTTATCTTTTAGCCTCAAACACTGAAAAAGTTTTTAAACGGGAAGAGATTTTAGAAAAAGTTTGGGGAAATGATGTGGTTGTTGGCGAAAGAACCATCGATGTCCACATCAGAAGACTGCGCGAAAAACTGGGCATCAATACGATACAGACTTTAAAAGGAATCGGGTATAAATTAGTGGTTTAAGTTTAGTAAATCAGCATCTTCTACCCAATTAATTTTCAAAATAATGAAATTTTACCGCCTTACTTTTCTCGCATCATTATTCCTTACCGGCGTTATGCTTTTGCTGGTGTACATTTTCGATTCTGCCAAGCATTCGTTTCCGGAAAACAGGCAGCAGTTTTATCAGACCTTAATTTTGGGCGCTCTCATTTTGGGTATTATCAATTATCTGGTGGTTGATTTTCTTTTTAATTTTTACGGAAAAAGACAGATCAGGAAAATATCAACCATTTTACCCGAAGAAATAACCGATGAAGATAATGATTTGAACTTCAAAGAACTGGGTCAAAGGGTTTCTGATCTCAATCTTAAAAACACTGCCGAAATCGATACCATGAAGGGAATGGAAACCTACCGCAAAGAATACATCGGTAATATCTCGCATGAGATGAAAACGCCGCTTTTTACCATTCAGGGTTACGTGGATACTTTGTTGGAAGGTGGCGTAGAAAACCTGGCAATCCGGGATAAATACCTGGAGAGAATTGATAAATCTGTGGAAAGATTACTTAACATAGTAAAGGATTTAGACATGATGAATCAGTTTGAAAGTGGCGAGATTACTTTATCTGAAAGCCGCTTCGATCTCAATCACCTCATCCGTGAACTGATTGATATACTGGATCTGGAAGCCCAGAAAAAGAACACCAAAATTATTCTGCAGACCTCTTCAAATCAAATGTTGGTGATGGCAGATAAACAAAAAATTTCGCAGGTTTTAATCAATTTAATTTCAAATGCCATATATTATTCCAACCGCGAAAGTGCAACGGTAACCATCAAAACTAGTATCGAAAATCAGAAAGTTTTGGTCGAAGTTAAAGACAATGGAATGGGCATCAAACCAGAAATGCTGCATCGGATTTTCGAAAGGTTTTACAGGATTGAATCCAGCAGAAATAGAAACGATGGCGGCTCGGGTCTCGGTCTGGCGATTGTAAAGCATATTTTAGAAGCACATGGGGAAAATATCTCCGTAGAAAGTGTTTACTTAGAAGGTACGCGATTCAGTTTTTCTTTGCCCAAAACGATTTAGGATGGCGAGAAATTTAAGCAAAACTTTTTAATAAAAAGTCTGTAATAATTTTTTTGCCAAATTTCAATTGTTTTATATTTGCAGTCGAAGAATAAAACTAATAATTAATCGTAAAAATTTAAGGTAATAATGGTTTACAAACTCCGAATTATTTTAGACACCAAAGAGAATATTTTCAGAGATGTTGAAATAAAAGACAAGCAAAATCTTTGGAACCTGCATTTGGGAATCAAAAGTGCATTTTCATTGATGGGTGATGATTTGTCTGTTTTTAATATCCTGGATGAAGATGGAGTGGTGGTAAAGACTGTGCCACTGGAAGATATGAGTGACGACGGTGAAGGAGAAATTATGTCTGATATTTATATCAACGAGGCCTTTCAGAAATCAGGAGACAAAATTCATTTCCAATATGGATTTATGGACTTGTGGGAATTCTTTTGTGAACTCATTGAGATTATCGATGAGAAACCTGCGGTAAATTATCCCATTACCGTTTTCAGATTTGGAAAAATGCCGCTAAAAGCCCCTACAAAAAACGGAACAAAAGCAAAAAGAAATGGTGTAATTACTTTATCCGATGACGAATTCCCAAGTTTTGAGGATGAATTTAAAGCCACCAGTTTTGACGTTGATGACGACGAAGACGATGATGATTTTGATGATGACGACGACTTCGATGACGACGACTTCGAAGACGATTTAAACTAAATGATTTGTAAATAATAAAAACCTCGAAAACCTCGGGGTTTTTTTAATGAAGAAAATAAAGATTCAGAAACTCATTTTGTCAATTTTTTATATCACCAGCCGGCAATTTAGCCATTGCCACACGTAGGGAAATTAAATAATAAACGATATATTTGCCCTAAATCTTAACCTATGAAAAGACTGATTCTTTTAGCAATTCTGGGAATAGGAGTGATTTCCTGCACCACCCAAAAAAATAAGAAACAAATGGATTTACCCAGCGAGTGGAAACATACGACGAATATCTACGAAGTTAACCTCAGACAATATACTCAGGAAGGAACCTTCCGCGCTTTCGAAAAAGAAATGCCGCGCCTGAAAGAAATGGGCGTGAAAACTTTGTGGTTCATGCCGATTACCCCCATTTCCCAGAAAGTGAAAAAGGGAACGATGGGAAGTCAATACGCGGCGCACGATTACGTTTCCATCAATCCCGAATTCGGTAATTTAGAAGATTTCAAACATTTGGTGAATGAAGCGCACAAAATGGGTTTCAAAGTGATCATCGACTGGGTGGCCAATCACACCGGTTGGGATCATGTCTGGACGGTTTCTCATCCCGAATATTACCTTCACGATGCAGACGGGAAATTCCATATCGCTTCCGGAATGGACGATATCATCGAACTTGATTATTCAAATCCCGACATGAGAAAAGCAATGATCGATGCCATGAAATTTTGGGTTCGTGAAACCAAAATCGATGGATTCCGCTGCGATTTGGCCAGTTGGGTAGAAGTCGATTTCTGGGAACAGGCAAGACCCGAAGTTGAAAAGATAAAACCCTTATTTTTCATCGGCGAATTTGATGAACTCGAAAATCCGGAATATGGTAAAGTTTTCGATGCCAGTTATTCCTGGACCTGGATGCACAAAACTGAAGATTATTACAAAAAAAATCTTCCACTTGCTGAGTTAAAGGATTTACTTCAAAAGTATTCTGCAATTGGCGACCAATCCATGAGAGCTTGGTTTACGACCAACCATGACGAAAATACCTGGAACGGAACCGAATATGAAAAATATGGCGTGATCGCGAAACCTTTGGCTGTCTTTTCTGCCACCTGGGGCGGGATTCCATTAATGTACTCCGGTCAGGAATTGCCGAATATGAAGCGGTTAGAGTTTTTTGAAAAAGATGTCATTGACTGGAACGGAAATTATCAAATGGCGGATTTCTACAAAACGTTATTTAACTTAAAAACCAATAATCCCGCATTAAGAGGTGGCGACGCAGCTGCATCAACGCATTTGTTAAAAACTTCTGCCGATGATAAAGTTTTAGCCTACGTTAGAAAAAATGGGAAAAATGAAGTTTTGACAGTTTTAAATTTTTCGAAAGAAGCAGTTTCTTTTACCATCGATGATGAGAATGCTGGCGGAATTTTTAAAAATGTTTTTTCCGGTCCGGTAAAGGATTTCGCTCAGGATAAAAGTTTTTACTTGCCTGTAGGCGGTTATGCCGTAATGGAAAAATAGACGACATCCTTATTAAAGTGTCAATAGGAAAGGGCTTTGGCCCGTTTTTAATAAATATTTTTCGAGAAATAAATGTGTTTCCAACTCAAAAAACCCTTTCAGCGTTTCGTCTTTTGATATATTCGTTTTCTAATGATAAAACGCTGAAAGGGTTTTTTGAGTTGGAAACAAAATTTTTCTTAATTTCAAAATATGAAAATTGACAATTTAGAAGAAGGATTTTTCTATCACATTTATAACAGAGGAAATAACAGTGAAAATATTTTCATTGAAGAACAAAACTATGCCTATTTTACAAAATTGATGCATCGTTATGTTTTACCAATTGCCGATGTTTATGCATATTGTTTAATGAAAAATCATTTTCATTTTTTGTTAAGAATTAAAGAAAAAAGTTCTGTAAAAGAACATGAGCTAAAATATACAACGGTTATTAAACCCAAAATAATTTCAGCGTCTAGGCAATTGTCTCATTTTTTTAATGCTTATTCACAGGCTGTAAATAAAAAATACGAAAGAACAGGAAGTCTTTTTGAAAAACCTTTCGAGCGCAAAAGAATTGAAGACGAAGCATATTTGAAAAGATTGGTTGTTTATATTCATTCAAATCCGATAAATCATGGTTTTTGTGAAAAGGTGAAAGATTATAAATGGAGTTCATTCAATGCAATTATTTCCGAGAATTCAACCAAAATTATGCGGGAAGAAGTAATTGAATTATTTGGCGGAAAAGAAAATTTCATTTTTTGCCTTGAAAATTTGAATGATGAAGATTTAATTTTTTAAAATAACAAAACCCTTTCAGCGTTTTCACTACCCGAAAAAGAATTTCAAATAAGGAAAAAAACGCTGAAAGGGTAACTCCACAAATCAAAGAAATGAATAAACAAGACATTTTAAATATCGTCAAAACAAAACTCGCCGAAAAAATTAAAAATTTAGAAAATTTAATTGCCGAAACCCGAGCTTCCAACAACGAAACCAAAAGTTCGATGGGTGATAAGTATGAAACATCGCGAGAAATGGTTCAGCAGGAAATCAACAATCTGCAGATTCAGTTGAATGAAAATGTAAGGGCGAAAAATTCTTTAAAATCAATCAATACCAATCCTCATCAGATAATCGGTTTGGGAAGTTTGGTAGAAACCGACAAAGGATTCTTTTACATCGCAGTTTCTTTAGGAAATATTGAAAATCATCATCAAAAAATATTTTTAATATCACCGGAAAGTCCTTTGGCACGCGCAATGACAGAAAAGTCTGAAGGCGAAGAATTTTATTTAAATAAGATAAAACAGAACATTATAAAAATTTGGTAAATTTGAAAACTGTTATCATTTGTCCATTTTAATTTTCAGATGAACACATCGTTCACATTATCACTTCAACACATTCAAATCAATGCAAAACTACCTCGATCTTCTTCAGCATATTTTAGACAACGGAACCGATAAAACCGACCGAACTGGCACCGGTACAAGAAGCGTTTTTGGTTACCAGTTGCGTTACGATTTGTCGAAAGGTTTCCCTTTAATGACTACGAAAAAAGTTCATTTAAAATCCATTATTTATGAATTACTTTGGTTTTTAAAAGGGGACACGAACATTAAATATTTGAATGATAACGGCGTTTCCATCTGGAATGAGTGGGCCGATGAAAATGGCGATCTCGGGCCTGTTTACGGCGCGCAATGGCGAAGCTGGACTGGAGCAAACGGAAAAGTAGTCGATCAGATTACGGAAGTTATAGACCAGATCAAAAAAAATCCGGATTCCCGGCGTTTAATCGTTTCTGCCTGGAATGTTGCTGAAATCCCGAATATGGCTTTAGCGCCTTGTCACGCTTTGTTTCAGTTCTATGTTGCCGATGGAAAATTATCTTTGCAACTCTACCAAAGAAGCGCAGATGTTTTTCTGGGTGTTCCTTTCAATATCGCAAGTTACGCTTTGTTATTGATGATGGTTGCAAAGGTTTGCGGTTTAGAAGTCGGCGATTATGTACACACTTTTGGCGATGTTCATATTTATAACAATCATTTCGAACAGGTTCATAAACAGCTTTCGCGCACACCGAAAGAGTTACCCACGATGAAGCTGAATCCGGAAATTAAAGATATTTTCGATTTCGATTTTGAAGATTTTACTTTAGAAAATTATAATCCTGAGCCGGGAATTAAAGCGCCGGTTGCGGTATAAATCACTTGATGCGAATTTTCCTCAAATTCAATACGCTTTCGTTGGCGAAAAACATGTTAAATTATTTTATGAGATTAAGGAAAATATAGTTGTTATGAAACTTTTCTGGCATTGTAAACAAGATCCAAGAAAGCTGACAAATCTTTTAGAAAAATAATTCAATCAAAACTCCAGTGAAGTACAACTTCACTTTTTTTGTAACTTTTTCTGAAAATTACAGACCAATTTTGATAACCTCTCTTTTCAAAAATTCAATAAAATAGATTATGAAAAAAATATTAATTTCTGCCCTTTTATTGGGTGTGATTTTTAGTTCCCAAACCGCATTCGCACAAACCGATACTTCCGGTCGAACTGGGATCTACAGAGCGTCGCATACCAAAATGACGGAACTGAAACACACCAAATTAAAAGTCAATTTCGATTACCAAAAGGAACAGATGGCTGGCGAAGAATGGCTCACCGCTTCTCCTTACTTTTATCCCACCGATTCTTTGGTCCTGAATGCGAAAGGAATGTTGATTCACGAAGTTGCTTTAGATAAAAGTGGCAGCAAAAGTCCTTTAAAATACGAGTATAAAAACGATATGCTCAAAATTAATCTCGATAAAACCTATAATAAAAATCAGGATTATACGGTTTATATCAAATATACAGCGCGTCCGAATGAAGTAACTCAAAAAGGAAGCGCCGCCATTTCTGATGCCAAAGGTCTCTATTTCATCAATGCGCAGGGAACTGACAAAGATAAGCCGACTCAGATCTGGACGCAAGGTGAAACCGAATCGAGTTCTGCCTGGTTTCCCACCATTGATAAAACCAATCAAAAGACAACGCAGGAAATTTACATGACCGTTCCCGATAAATACGTCACTTTATCGAACGGTTTAATGAAATCTTCCACCAAAGAAGCAAACGGACTGCGAACCGACCATTGGGTGATGGATAAAAAACATGCACCGTATCTGTTTTTCATGGGAGTCGGCGAATACGCGATTGTTAAAGATAAATGGAGAAATATCGACGTTGATTACTACGTTGAAAAAGAATATGAACCTTACGCAAAACAGATTTTCGGGAACACGCCGGAAATGATTGAGTTTTTCTCCAAAAGATTAAACTACGATTATCCGTGGTCAAAATATGCCCAGATTACAGGCCGAGACTACGTTTCCGGAGCGATGGAAAATACCACAGCGACACTTCACCAAGAATCTGCGCAGCAAAAACCGGGAGATTTAATTGATGAAAACCGATGGGAAGACACCATCGCTCACGAATTATTTCACCATTGGTTTGGTGATCTGGTCACCGCCGAAAGTTGGAGCAATCTGACCGTTAACGAATCTTTCGCCAACTACTCGCAATACCTCTGGAACGAGCATAAATACGGAAAAGATATCGCCGATTATGGATTAATGAAAGAGATCAAAGGGTATATGATGGATCCTTCGAATATTTCAAAAGATTTGGTGCGTTTCAATTATCATTCGCGCGAAGATATGTTTGATGGAGTTTCTTATAATAAAGGAGGCGCAATTCTTCATATGTTGCGGAATTATTTAGGCGACGATGCTTTCTTTGCAGCATTAAACGATTATTTGAAAACCAACGAATACGGCACCGGCGAAGCGCATCAACTCCGATTGTCTTTAGAAAAAGTTTCGGGGAAAGATTTAAACTGGTTCTTTAACCAATGGTATTTCGACAGTGGAAATCCGAAAATTTCTTATACCACTACTTTTGAACCGGTGAAAAAACAAGTAACAATTTCCGTCAACCAAGATCAGATTGGTAAAAATTTTCAGTTTCCTTTGGCGATTGATATTTTCGAAAACGGAAAACCTACCAGAAAAAATGTCTGGGTAGATGCTAAAGAAAAAAATGATTTCACTTTTACGGTTTCAAAAAATCCTGAATTGGTCAATATTAATGCCGATGGAGTTTTGCTTTCCGAGATTACAGACAATAAAACAGCTGATCAGTATTTTACCCAATATCAGAATTCAAAAGAATTCCTGAGCCGATATAAGGCCGTTGAAAATGCAGCGGAAAACGTTTCTAAAAATCCCGCTTTTTTGAAGGTATTGGTTGCCGGCCTGAGAGATTCTAATTTTAGAATTAGAATGAAAGCGTTAACCGGATTAGATTTATCTAAACCGGACCAGGCAAAATCGGCGATTTCTGAAGTGGAAAAAATGGCTACGAATGATTCTAAAACTTTGGTTCAGGCGGCCGCAATTTCGGCTTTAGGAAAAACAAAAGATAAAAAATATCTGCCACTTTTTGAAAAAGGAATGAATGCGGTTTCCAATTCGGTAAAGGCGAATTCACTTGCTGGAATTGCTGCGGTTGATCCGTCGCGAATTGCGTCTCTGGCTGATAAAATCGATTTGGAAGGAGCCAGTGATGAAGTCATTGCAGAACTTTTGCCCATTATCGTTAAAAATAAAATCGAAAAACAAATGCCTGCAATTGCATCGACGGCGGCATTTTATCCTTTCATTAAATTTCAAAAACCGGAATTGGGCGATGCGGCAGAAGCGGGATTCAACTGGATTATGAGTTCTGATAATCTGAAAGCGACGGAAAACGTAACTAAAGTTTTAACGCAAGTGAAAAGTCAAATCGGTCAAAATCCGCAGGCAAAAATGATGATTGTACAGATACTGAAAGACGGTCTTGCCAAAAAGATGGCGGTTTTGAAAGCCAATCCTTCAAGCCCAACCATTCATCAGCAAATTGATTTGATTAATAAAACGATTGAAGCGTATAAATAAACTTCAAAAATAAGTGATGACCAAAAAGAACTTCCATTTTCGGAAGTTCTTTTTTTTATGACAATTAAGGAGCAAATTTTTTCGGCTCCTCAAATTTTTCCCCTGATATTTTCGTGACAAACATCGCAGCAACCGTATCTCCGGTTGAGTTTAGAACGGTTGCTAAAGGATCAACCAAAGTGCCGATAATCATCACCGCCGGAATCGCTTCCACCGGTAGCTGATACACCGAAATCATCAGCATTTCGCCGATATAACCACCATTCGGAATTCCTCCTGCGACAATACTCACAAAAATTGTAATTCCTAATGCTAAAAGTAAATTCATCGGATCGAAGAAATCTTTGCCGATAATGAGAAATGCCACATAAATTTTAATGATAGAAGACATTGAGGAACCGTTTTTGTGAAGCGTACTTCCAATGGGAATCACGATGTTGGCGATAGCATCGGGTATTCCTATTCTCGCGGCTGCCTGTAAATTTGCGGGCATCGTGGCAAAACTGCTGCAGGTCGAAATGGCCGTTAAACTCGGATAGATATTGTTGGTCCAGAATTGTCGGACACCGATTTTACCTTTGGCTACAAATGCATAGATCGTAAAAAATACGAAGAAATAAACAATCCCGGAAGTATAATATAAACCGAGCGGTTTTGCATAAAAACCAAAAAGTTGAGGCCCGATGGTCGCGACCTGAAAAGCAAAATAAGCGCCTAAACCAACCGGTGCCGCTTTCATTACAAGCAGTAAAAGTTCCTTCATCACTTCGTAGCCGGACGCTAAAAAGGTTCGGAAAACTGCTCCTGCTTGTCCCGCTTTTCTGGCTGCTGTTCCGGTTAAAAATGCAAAGATTAATAACGCCAGCATGTTTTTTCTGGAAAATAATTCGGCAAATTCGCCCACGGTAAAAAAGCTTACGATTCGGTCGCCCCAGGTATCATTCGCAGAATTTTCAATCAGCTGATGGGACGTTGAAGGCAAAGCTTCTGTAGGAAATAAGTACACCACTGCAATGGTGAAAAGGGCAGCAATAATAATAAAAAGTAAGAAAGTGAAAATCATGGAGATGATTATTTTCCCGAATTTTCCACCTTGTTCTACGCTTGCAATCGAATTTGCAACGGCAAAATATACGAGAGGAACAACACTTACAAACAGTAAATTTAGAAAGATATCTCCGAGCGGTTTCAGATACGTTACCACATTCGGGAAAAATATTCCAATAAGACTTCCGGCCAAAATTCCACCTAACAGTAAAATAATGCCGGAATAATTTTTCAGAATGTCCTTCATATTTTGTAATTTTTTCAAAGATAGTAGTAAATTTTAAAAATTACATTTTAAAATTTAAATGAAAATTACCAGACCTTTCAAAACTAATCTTTCATCAATGATAGTGATGGATAGATAGTAAGTTTGGTAAGATTATTTAAAACAGAACGCATGGATTTCCTCTTCATTTCAATATGATCTGGGATGTTGGCAGGGATTTCCGTTTCGTTGAAAAGAATCGTTGAAGAGCCATAATTTAAAAATGACAGTGAAAGTCGCATATATTGGCGATTTAAGACCTGATATTTGATCAAATGAAAATCGTTTACATCCTAAAAAAAATGGAGCGATCAATTTTTTACGTCAAATTCGGAATTTTCATTAAAAACGAATATCCGCTGCTTAGAAAATATAAATGGAAAGATTTAACAGAACTTTAGAACATCATTCGTTTTAGTTTTTTTAAATTTGAGTAAATGATTATTTTATGGCATATATCGATTATTACAAAGTTTTAGGCATTGATAAAAAAGCGACGGCCGACGAAATAAAAAAAGCGTACCGAAAATTAGCGCGGAAATACCATCCTGACGTTAATCCCGGTGATAAAGAAGCGGAGCGGAAATTCAAAGAACTGAATGAAGCGAACGAGGTTCTGAGCAACGCCGCCAACCGCACAAAGTATGACCAATACGGCGAACACTGGAAGCATAGTGAAGAGTATGAAAAAGCGCAGCAGCAACAGCGGCAATCCCAACAGGGGAGAAGGTATGGCGATTTTGCAGATGCTGACTTTGGCGAAGGTGCCGATTTTTCTGATTTTTTCCAAAGTATGTTTGGCGGAAGTTCCGGTAGTTTTGGCAGGAGTTCGCGCGGCAGTGCTTCCGGGAAATTTAAGGGTCAGGATGTGGAGGCGACTTTGAACTTGCATTTGCGTGACGCTGCAAAAACCCATCAACAAACTTTTGATATCAACGGTAAAAAGGTGAGAATTACCATTCCTGCCGGCGTTGCCAACGGGCAGAAAATAAAATTGAAAGGACATGGGAATCCCGGTCATAACGGCGGACCAAACGGGGATTTGTTTATTACTTTTAATATTGAAGAAGATCATCATTTTAAAAGAAACGGCAACGATTTGAGCGCAGAGCTGGAAATCGATCTGTATACTGCAGTTCTTGGTGGCGAAACTTTAGTGAAAACATTAGATGGAACTGTTAATTTAAAAGTAAAACCGGAAACGCAGAACGGAACGAAAGTTAAATTAAAAGGAAAAGGTTTCCCCGTTTACAAAAGAGAAGGTGAGTTTGGTGATTTATACGTGACTTATGTGGTGAAAATGCCGACCAACCTGTCTGATAAAGAAAAAGAGTTATTTCTTCAACTTAAAAAACTAGCAACATGAGCGAAAGAATATCACGTGAAGAACTGGTAAGAATCTACAATGTGGAGATCACTTTTTTTGATTCACTGGAAGAAGCCGGCCTCCTGACAATCGAAACCGAAAACGAAATCAAATATTTGCCCTATGATGATTTATCGACTTTTGAAAAATACATTAATTGGCATTATGATTTGGAAGTAAATCTGGCAGGCCTTGAAGTGATCAGTCATTTGTTAAATAAGATTGAAAAGCTTCAGGTGAGAAATTTGCATTAATTAAGTCGGGATAAGTGATTTAAAACGTTTAAAAACAATCAAAAAATAATATTTATTTATTATTGAAATAATTACCGCCTCAATTTGAGGCGGTTTTTTTATTCTTTTTTCAGTATTCAACATAGTTTTGCAGGCTTTTTATCGGGGAATCAGAAATAAATGAAAAACATTTATACATTTTTACTACTTTGTATTGCATAATACTAAAATAAAATTATATCTTTGCATTGTAAGATTGGTTAATGATATTTTTTGATTTAATGAAATCTTGCAGTCGATAATTGACTTAATTAATAACCCATAAATAATGAACACAGAAAACACCAAAGCGCAAATGCGAAAAGGCATCCTGGAATTCTGTATTTTGAGTTTAATTAATGAAAAAGAAATGTATGTTTCTGATCTCATTGATGAATTGAAAAAAGGAAAACTGGATGTGGTTGAAGGAACCCTTTACCCATTGCTGACCCGATTGAAAAACGGAGAATTTCTTTCCTACCGCTGGGAAGAATCTACCGGCGGACCACCCCGAAAATATTACCAGTTGACCGACAAAGGAAAATTATTCCTCGCCGAACTGCTCAATACCTGGAATGAACTGACAGACTCTGTAAACCTAATTACTAAAAACAATAACCCTGCGAACGCTCCTGAAAACTCGTTCCAACCAAATAACTAAAACGATGAATAAGACACTCTCAATAGGACTTGCCGGTTTCTCTTTCACCATAGAGGAACACGCATACATCAAACTCAGCGACTATCTTGCCGCCCTCAGAAGTTCTTTGGATATTACCGAAGCTGATGAAGTGATGCACGATATCGAAATCAGAATGGTCGAGATATTTAAAGACGCACTCGGAAAACGCGAAGTGATAAATGATACTGATGTTGAAAGAGTAATTGCTCAAATTGGGTCACCAGAAAAAATCGAAGAACAAGAAGAAGCCTATTTCTCTGAGAAAACGACAAACTCAAAAAATACCCAAAAATCTCCTGCCGGTTTTAATGGTCAAAAACAATTATTCCGTGATCCTGAAAGGGCGAAAATCGGGGGCGTCTGCTCTGGATTGGCACATTATGTAGGGATGGACGTTGGTGCAATGCGTGCGATTTGGGTAGGAATTGCCATTTTGGGAATTTTCACCGCTGCAATCTCTACTTCATTAATTATTTTAATTTACGTCATCCTGTGGATCGTTTTACCTAAAGCAGAAACGGCTACCGATTTTTTAAAAATGAAAGGCAAGCCTTTAAATTTTGATAATCTAAAGGAAGAGTCGACCAAGATTGTACAGTTTGCCAATGAATCGAGCCAAAGAGTTGGCGAGATTTATAATGAAAATAAACCCTATATCAACAAAGCAGGAAACGGACTTTGGAATTTAGTGAGATATGTATTAGGCGTGATTCTTGCAATGATGGGGCTTTCACTTCTGATAGGATCATTCGCTATCCTGGGTTTTGGTTTTTCCGGAGCCAGTAATATTAACTTTTTCAGCAATTTAGGATTTTATTTACAGGACAGCAATCTTGGTTTTATCGTGATCGCATTGTCATTTCTTACGGCCTTTATTCCTGGACTGATTTTTTCTTACTTAGCAATAAAGTTGTTTTCGCCTAAAACTAAATTTCATAATACGGGATACGTTATTGGCGCCTTAGCTTTAATATGGATCGGATTGGTTGCTGCAACAGGGTTTACTGCCATTAAATTCAAAACGCAATACAGTGGGACCAATGATGATATCGAAAATATTGCCATCAATACCACGTCTGATTCTATCCTTATCGATGTGAAAAAAGTGGTCATTCCACAAAATTTCAAATCATTCTGGGACGATGTTTACTCTGATGGGAAAACCATCTACAAGCAGGATTACCCGAGAATAGATGTGACCAGAAAAGACGTGAAAGCTCCTTATCTTGAAATCAAAAAAAGAGCAGACGGTTACAATTTGCCATTGCGCTTAACCGTTCCATTGGAAATTATTGACAATAAAATTACGTTGCCGAATTACTTTTCTTATCCTTACAATGATCGTTTCCGGGATTATAGAGTGGATTATGAGTTAATCATTCCGAAACACATGAAGGTGATTTCGCTGCATGATGAGCGTGGTTTCTCTGTATTCGATGATCAGGGTGACGATAATCATGACAGTGATGACGACAGCGATTCGGTATCGGTAAGTTCCGGCAGTAATTCGATTGTCGTTCCTTCTGATAACGCCGATTCTATTATTATCAACGGTAAAAAAGTAGGAAAGCAAGAAGCGGAATTAATCATCAAAAAAATGAAGATGGATACGCATGATATCGAAGATGTCAATATCTCCATCAAAAACGGTAAAAAGGAAATATCCATTAAGACCAAATAACCGACGGAAATAAATTGAGAAAAATTGGATGCTGCGGATAATCATATTTTCAAATTCGTAAATTTTATTAAAAATTAACACTCACAAAATTTATTTTGTAAAATATAATTCCTAATTTCGTAGAGTTAATTTTATCGGTCAATTAATTAACAGTCAAAAACGTATAATTATGGTACAGTTTGTTTTAGAAATCGCAATCAAGATAATAGATTTCGTAAGTAATTTATTTTTGTAAGAATATTAATTCAATATCTTTGTAAGTATAACCAATAGAGTTTGGTTATACTTTTTTGTTTAGAACCCTAAAAAAAACTCGTTTTTACTCCTAAATTTTCCACTTTATGAAAAAACTATTCGGTAAATTAATGCTAAAAATCCTGGGTTGGAAAGTGGTCCTGGAAGGCGATGTAAATAACCTCGACCGTTGTATTCTGGTGGTTGCGCCCCATACGGCAAACGACGAATATATGCTGGGCAACTTCGCGTATTGGTCTCTGGGAAAACCATTGAAAGTCATTATAAAAGACCAGCACACTAAAGCGTGGTACGGCTTTTTGGTAAAAGCGATGGGAGGGGTAGGAATTGACCGTTCCCAAAAAAATGATCTGGTGAAATTTGTAGCCGACTTGTTCAAAAAAGAAGATTTTTCTTTGGTAATCACGCCGGAAGGAACCCGAAGTTGGGTGCCGAAATGGCGCAAAGGTTTCTATCATATGGCATTGGCAGCAAAAGTTCCTCTCGTAATTGCATCTGGCGATTTCAAAGATAAAATCATTTATTTGGGTAAGAAAATCTCTGTCGAAGATTTGGAAACCAGAACTTACGAAGATATCATGGCAGAGCTTCAGGAGTACTATAAAAAACGAACGCCCAAAGTTCCCGAAAACTGGAATCCGAAAATTTATTAACCTTACCCTTTTATGAAAAATAAAGAACAGATTTTAGAAAAACTCAATAATTGGGGTGGCGAAACTCTGGGGAAAACTTTAGATATTGTTTTCACAGATGTGACTGATGAGACACTGACTGCAACCATGCCTGTAACGCCAAAAGTGCATCAGCCTTACGGGATTTTGCACGGTGGCGCAAGTTGCGTTCTGGCAGAAACCTTGGGATCCTGTCTGTCGGTGATTCATGTGGATACCGAAAAATTTGCGCCGGTAGGAACCAATATCAATTCTAACCATTTGCGGAGTAAAAAACACGGAACTGTGACCGGAACCGCAAGATTTATAAGAAAAGGCAGAACCATGCATGTTTCTGAAATTGAAATCCGAGACGAAAAAGGAGAGTTGATCAACCATACCACGATGACCAATAATATTATTCCACGCTGATTTTTTATTGCAGAATCTTTTATTAAAGTAATTCCTGACAAAGATTTTTTATGATTTACTTCAGATATCCTTTTTCTGACCAAATTTTAACCATTGATGAAGCTTCTGCACAAAAAGCGGTTCGTTTTGTTTCTTTTGATACTGATGAAATAATTGATTTTAATGGAAATAGTAAAGAAATTTCTTTAAATCAGTTTTTAGATAATACAACAGATTCAGATTCTTTATCGTCTGAATTAATTGACTTTAAAGAAGAAAAAGAAACCGATTATCTGACCAAGATTCAACAGGTTATTGACTTTGTTAAAGAAAATAATCTTTCGAAACTGGTTATTTCACGCAGAAAATTATTGAATCTCGAAAGGGATAAAGTCAATTTAACGCAGACTTTTTTACACCTTTGTGAAGCATATCCGAACGCTTTCGTTTATTTCTTTATAAAGGACGGAAAATGCTGGATGGGAGCTTTTTCAGAAGTTTTGGGAAAATTCAATAAAAAAACTTCGGAATTTGAAACGATGAGTTTAGCCGGCACAATTCCTGTAAATGAAGATTGGACTCATAAAGAAATTGAAGAGCAGCAGCCGGTTACGGATTACATTAAAAACATTTTAAAAGACTATTCTGATGAGGTTGGGCAATCGGAAACCTACGATCATCCGTCGGGAAATATCAAACATTTAAGAACTGATTTCAAGGTGAAAATTGACCGGCAGGATGTAGAAAAAATAATTTCGGAATTGCATCCAACCCCTGCGGTTTGCGGTTTTCCAAAAGAATTTTGCCAAAAGGCAATTGCAGAATTCGAAGATCATCCAAGAAGTTTTTATGCAGGTTATATTAAAGTGGAAACCGATGAAACGATTCAATATTTTGTCAATTTAAGATGTGCTGAGTTTTTTCAGAATGCAGTTTTACTTTACGTTGGCGGTGGAATTACCGCAGACAGTTCTCCTGAAAAAGAGTGGCAGGAAACCGAATTGAAGGCGGGTGCTGTTTTGAAAAATCTTTCTTTTAATTAATGTAAATAATGCAGATTCATCACATCGCGATCATTTGTTCAAACTACGAAATCTCGAAGAAATTCTATACAGAAGTTTTAGGATTGAAGATTTTGCGGGAAGTTTACCGCAAAGAAAGACAATCTTATAAACTCGATTTAGGAATTGGTGATCAGTATGTTATCGAATTATTTTCATTTCCTCATCCACCGAAAAGACCTTCGCATCCCGAAAGTTGCGGTTTACGGCATCTGGCTTTTTCTGTAGAAAACATTGAAGAAAAAAGAAAAGAATTAATGAGGAAAAATCTTGATTGTGAAGAAATCCGTACCGACGAATTTACCGGGAAAAAGTTTTTCTTTACCCAGGATCCGGATAAGTTACCGATAGAATTTTATGAAAATTAATGCGCGAATCCCATTAAAAAACTTACCACCATAATTCCCAGAACAATTAGCGAAATAAGCACATAGGTGTAATCTTTCTCTTTGAGATAGCCAATCAGCGCAAATAGTATCCGGACCAAAGGCGTTAGAATCAGCAATAAGATTCCGAGCTGAATAATAGCCATTCCTTCCAGTTTCAGCAGAGAAGTCCAGAAACTTTGCCAGATATTTTCTTCCGAAATTTCTAATAAAGCATAATCTCTTGGCATTTCAAAACCTTCGAAGGAAAGTTTTATAAATCCAATAAACGAAGTGATAACAGATAAAAGAACACCTATCCGAAGAAGATTTCCTACGGAACGGTTAAGGTCGAAATCTGTAAAGTGGCGTTTCATTTATTTAAAATTATGGTTAATCCCGTTGTACATCATATAAATCGAAAGAATACTCACCACAATGGCAAATACCACTTTCAGTTTTTTGGTTTGGGAAACAATTAAAGTTTTTGATCCGATAAAACTTCCTACCACAACACCGATTAAAACCGGTGCCACAATGACAGGAATGATTTCTCCCCGCTGAAAATAAATCAAGGAACTCGCAACAGCGGTTACTCCGATCATAAAATTACTGGTCGTTGTAGAAACTTTAAAGGGAAGTTTCATCATATTGTCCATGGCTAAAACTTTCAGCGCACCCGAACCGATTCCTAAAAGTCCCGACATAATTCCGGCAAATACCATCATTGAAAATCCGGAAACGGTATTTCTTGCAGCATATTCTTTGACTACGCCTTTGTCTGGAAACGTTCCGTACAATTGTAGTTTATCTTCCAAACTGCCTTTAATTAAAGGTTCCTGATGATCGGGTTTTTTCCGCAAATTTAAAATTACGGTCAAAATTAAAATACTGGCAAAAATAATCCCAATCGTATTAGGATTCAAAATTCCCGAAATTAATGCTCCGATAATTGCACCAGTTGTAGTGGCGATTTCCAGGAACATTCCGATCCGGACATTGGTAAAACCTTCTTTTACGAAAGCCACCGCAGAACCGGATGAAGTCCCGATAACTGAAATTAATGAAGCGCCAATCGCATAGTGCATTGGTACACCGAAGCCAAGGGTAAGCAATGGAATGATGACAACGCCGCCGCCCAATCCGGTTAAGGATCCCAGTAATCCGGCAGCGACAGCTCCGAAGAACAGAATTAATATTTCCGACATGCTACAAATTTAGGTATTTTAAATTTTTTAGAAAATATTTCGGATTAAAAATACCTTAATATATTTTATAGAATTTATTTAAACCGTATTTTTGTTTTTTGTTGAACATGAAATTATTCTATACCATTCTCGGTGCCACTCCAAAAGGCAGAAACATTGAGCAACACGACGTTTTTTTTGGAATTGCAGAATCTCTGAAAGATCTGATTCCACACATGAAGAAATTCTGGCCCGAAGCAAAAGGTAAAATTCATATCGACTGTTATCAGGAAGTGAAGTTTGTTGATGGTTTTGAAGTGAAAATTGTCAGGAAAAATACTCAGGTTTCAGACGAACAGCTTTTTTTTATTAATCTGGGCGGTTATGAGATTGGGAAATTTGAGGAGTTGCATGAACAGCATTTGATGGTCGGAAAGAAAACATCAGAAATCATCAGAAGAGTCAAGAAAACCGATTTTTATAAAAATAGGGGTTTCAAAGATGCGGTAAGTCATATCGATGACAAGCACGGTGTTGATATCGATGAAATCTTTAAAATTAATGACATTTTACCCCAGAAAATGAAAGAAGAATATTCGGTCATTTTAGAAAAATCAGATTGTGAAAATCAGGAAAACTTTACGCATATCGGCTATTTAAAAATCAGTAAATTAAAGTAAAAAATGAAAATAGGAATTTTAGGAGGCGGACAATTAGGGCGAATGTTGATTCAGGAAGCTTTGAAATATGATGATGAATTTTACACCCTCGATCCGAATGCAGACTGTTCCTGTGCGAATATTTCTTTTTTTACAAAAGGAGATTTCAATGAAAAGCAGGCAGTAATTGATTTTGGAAAAGACAAAGACGTCGTTTCTATCGAAATCGAACATGTGAATGTGGAAGCGTTGCAGGAACTTGAAAAACAAGGCGTAAAAGTAATTCCTAATTCCGCTATCATTAAGACGATTCAGCAGAAAATATTGCAGAAGCTTTTCTACGAAGAGCACGAAATTCCAAGTCCGGCTTTTCAGATTATTTTATCGGCTGAGGAAGAAATTATTATTGATTATCCTTTCGTTCAGAAATTAAATACCGGCGGTTACGACGGGAAAGGAGTTCAGATCATTAAAGATGAAAACGATTTTAATAATTTATGGGACCAACCTTCCATTTTGGAGAATCTGGTGGATATTGACAAAGAACTTTCTTTAATTATCGCTAAAAATGAACGGGGCGAAATCAAAAGTTTTCCCGTAACTGAAATGGTTGCTGACCCGAAATTAAATTTATTGGATTTTAATATTTCTCCGACGCAGATTTCTGATGATGTTCAAAGTCAAATCGATGTCATTGCTGCAAAATTTATGAAAGCGGCGGATTCTGATGGTTTATTTGCCATCGAATTATTTTTGGATAAATCAGGTAAAGTTTGGGTTAATGAAACGGCGCCGCGACTGCATAATTCCGGTCATCAGTCTCAGGAAGGCAATGCCAATTCACAGTTTGAACAGTTTTACCGCGTCTTGAAAAATCTTCCGTTGGCAGATACTTCCAGTTTGGGGTTTTCAGGAATGCTCAATTTGGTTGGTGAAGAAAATTGCAGCGGAAAAGTAAAATACGAAGGTTTAGAAAATGTATTAAAATTAGCTGATGCCTACGTACATCTCTACGGAAAAACGGAAACGAAACCGGGGCGAAAAATGGGGCACATCAATGTTTTATCGGATTCCCGCGATGAACTTTTAGAACAGTTAATTCATATTAAATCTTTGGTGAAAGTGGTTGCTGTTTAAAAGCTGAAATATTTAAATTAAACCAATCTTTAATCCATAAAAAAAAGGACTCTTCCGAAAAAGAGTCCTTTAATTATATCTGAAATCACGCAGTTATATTTTTGCCATTTCTGCTTTTATCTTATCCTGTAATCCTGGAGTAGCAATTACTAAAGGCAATCTTACATGGTTTTTAATAATTCCCATTTCTGTTAAAATAGTTTTAATTCCGGCCGGATTTCCTTCAGCGAAAATCAATCTTGTAATTTCGACTAATTTGTTGTGGATTTCATACGCCTCTTTTACTTTGCCATCAAAAGCGAGTTGAACCATGGTGGAGAATTCTTTCGGATATCCTTGCCCGATCACCGAAATCACGCCATGTCCACCAGCTAAAGTGACAGGAAGTGTATATTCGTCATCGCCGGAAACCAGGTTGAAATGTTTCGGTTTTTGACGCAGAATATCGAAATATTGCAGAATGTTTGGTGCTGCTTCTTTAATTAAAAATAAATTCGGGAAATCTTTTGCCAATCTTAAAGTGGTGGCAGCTTCCAGATTTTGTCCGGTTCGTGACGGTACATTATAAATGATAATTTGTTTGCCCGTTCCTGCCAATGCTTTGTAATGCTGATAAAGTCCTTCCTGGCTCGGTCTGTTATAATAAGGTGATACCGAAAGTATAGCGTCGAAATCTGATAAATCGGTCTCTTCGATTTGTCTTTTCACCTGCATCGTATCATTTCCGCCAATTCCCAAAACCAAAGGAAGACGTTTATTGTTAACCTTTATAATATGTTGAATGACTGCTTTTTTCTCTTCATCAGAAAGGGTAGCTGCTTCGGCGGTCGTTCCTAAAACAACCAAATAGTTTGTTCCGTTGGTGATATTGTATTCTACCAATTGGGTTAAAGAATCAAAATCTACAGATAAATCTTCATTAAAAGGCGTAACCAAAGCTACACCAAGACCTTTTAAATTGTTCATTTTTATAAAATTAATGTTTCAAAATTACGAAAATTAATACGAGAATTTATTAAAAAAAAGGATTAGTTTATATTCATATCTTTATATTTGCAATAATAGATTTTATGAACATGAAGACAAAATATCTCATTTTTGGGGTGTCGCTTTTATCGGTTATTTCGTGCAGAACGCCGCTGAATGTAGCCAATGTGCAGACCGGGAAAAATATAGCGCTATCGACAGATTTACCGGAAGATGCCTTATTCACAAAGACCATAGCGCCTTATAAAGCGGAACTGGAAGGAAAGATGAATAAAATAATTTCCCATACTTCGGTGGATTTAACCAAAGAAGGAGACAACAGTACTTTAGGAAATCTTCTGGCAGATTATACTTTTGAAGGAGCTGATGAGTGGGCAAAAAAAAATGGAATCACCAATGGAGTGGACGCTGCGGTAATCAATATCGGTGGTATCCGAACTACGATTGGAGCTGGCGATATCCTGACCAAACAGATTTATGAAGTCATGCCATTTGAAAATGAAGTGATCATCGTGAAAATGAAAGGAAGCGATTTGCAGGGACTTTTCGATTATTACCTGAAAACACTGAAAAACAATCCCGTTTCTCATTTGTATATTGAAACTGAAAACGGAATGAATGTTAAAGAATTGGTGAACGGAAAAGAAGTAGAGCCGGGCCAAACCTATTATATTGCAACTTCTGATTATTTAGCGCTGGGTGGTGATAACATGGATTATTTTAAAAAAGGCGAACTGATTCCTACAGGTATAAAATTACGGGATTTGTTTTTGGAGAAATTCATAGCCAATCCGGAAATTAAAGTTCCGACAGATCTGCGCCTTAATTTTAAAAACAAAAAAAACAAAACCGATGAATAGGAAACAGTTTCTAAAAACCCTGGGTGGTGGCACATTGGCGATGACCTTGGCGCCAAATCTTTTGTTGGCCGAGAATTTCACAGCTTTAAATGTGGCTTCAGAAAATCAACTTACCATCCTTCATACCAACGATCAACACAGCAGAATTGAACCTTTTGATTCGAGTTATACCAAAAATCCAAACCAAGGCGGTTTTGCACGGCGGGCAGCTTTGATCCAAAAAATAAGAAGTCAGGAAAGCAATGTTCTTTTGCTGGATTCCGGTGATACTTTTCAGGGAACGCCCTATTTTAATTTTTTTGGAGGCGAACTTGAATTTAAATTAATGTCGATGATGGGTTACGATGCTTCTACGATGGGAAATCACGATTTCGACAACGGTTTGCAGGGATTTAAAAAGGTAAGGCCGAACGCTAAGTTTCCGTTTATTTGTTCCAATTATGATTTTAAAAATACCATTCTCGATGGTGAAACTGAAAAGTATAAGATCTTTAATAAAAACGGAATTAAAGTCGGGATTTTCGGAGTCGGAATTCAACTGGCTGGTTTAGTGGGCAAGAAAGATTATGGCGAAACCGAATTTCTGGATCCCATCGAAATCGCACAGCATTACGCCGACTTTTTAAGAAAGGAAAAAAAATGTGATATGGTAATTTGCTTATCCCATATCGGATATGATTATAAAGACGATCCCAAGAAAGTTTCAGATAAAATTTTAGCAGCAAATACAGATGGGATCGATTTGATTTTAGGAGGTCATACCCATACTTTTTTGCCGGAACCACAATCTTTTTTGAACAGATCGGGGAAGAATGTTTTGGTCAATCAGGTAGGTTGGGCAGGATTGCTTTTAGGTAAAATCACCTTTTATTTCGATAAAAATAAAAAGGTAAAAAATGTTTCATGGAACAACCAAGTTATCGATGACCGCATTTTAGTATAACCCCATGAAAAAAATACTGCCCCTTTTACTTTATTTCTTTTCATTGAATTTTTCGGCGCAAAAAATTTCCTCGGCTAAATGGTCAGATTTATTTTCGTACAATAATGTTTTGGCTATTCGGGAAGACAGCGGAAAACTCATTGCGGCCACAGAAAATGGAATCTTTTTCTACACTCCGGCGACTGGTGAAATAACCAAATTATCAAAAGCCAACGGACTTCATGAGGTGAAGATTTCCGCCTTTGATTATAACCCGGCAACCAAATTTGGACTGGTAGGTTACAAAAACGGATCATTGGATGTGATTACGCCCGAAGGGATTACGTATGTGGTAGATATTCCCATTGCAACAGGATATAGTGGTGATAAAAAAATAAATCATATTTCTATTACAGGGAATTTAGCCGTAATCTCAGTTGGTTATGGGGTTTCTGTTTTCAGATTAGATAAAAAAGAATTTGGAGACTCCGCCTTTTTTATAAATAGTGGTACTTATCAGGCATCCAGAGAAGCGGTAATTAAAGATAACATCGTTTACGCTGCCACCTCTACCGGCTTGAAAAAGCATGAAATGAATGTGACCTTTCCAATTTATACGACCTGGGAGACGGCAGCGGGTGGTGATTTTACTCAAATTGCTAAAGGAGATATTTTAGCTTATGCAAATACTAACATGGTGAAATATGGTGACGGAAGCACGTTCTCAACATTACCGCAGCGTTTTTCGAATGTTCAGGATGTTGTCGTGACTGCACAAAATATTATTGTTGCAGATTTAAATGCAGTTTCAGTTTTTGGAATTACCGGCAATCTGATAAAATCATATTCAACAGCAGAGCAGCTGAATACAGGATTTTTCTACTTTTCAAAAATTTATGCAGGTACTAAAGTTTCGGGAATTTTAAATGAGAACGGTGATGTTTTGAAACCTGATGGACCTTACGATAATACATCATACAAAATTTCCTTACTGGACGATAAACTTTATGTTTCAACGGGCAATAGAACAAACAGATATAATGACGCATCTCCAAATGCTAAAAATCTTGGTTTTTATTATTTCACAGGTTCAGAATGGATATATCCGACCTTTTTTGTTAACAGTTCATTAGGATTTAATGTGATGGATGTAGTAGCTAATCCTTCAGATATGACAGAGGTTTTTTTTACAAATTATATTCCAACGGGCACTCAGGGTGTATATCGAATGAAATATGATCCCTCTCGAAAAGATTTTGAGGTAAAGAAAGTGTACACAACAGGAAAAGATTTTTATCATGGTAGACCTTTAGGTCTTGCATACGATAAAAAAAATAATCTTTTTGGTACTGTTGCCTATTTGGATATTGAAAATACTGCAGGAAATTCTGGAATGATGGCTTATGACAAATCTTCGGATTCATTTTCTTATAAAACCCTTAAGATGGGCACAGGGGTACAGAAACCTTTAATTTCTGATGGTTATATTTGGATACCCCTACCTAGAGATGCTGCTTTGGCTGCAGTGAATTATAAAGGGACCTCAAGTGTCTTGGATGATGATATTTATTTTGTACGAAAAACGGCAGGTTTACCAGCAAGCTCCGAGGGTATAATCTCAGTAGCGATGGATCGTTCAGGTGACTTGTGGATTGGGACTGATAGTGGAGTGAGGATTCTTTCTTCTGCAGTATCAAATATTCAAAATGATCCCAGTGTAAATCCCATAATAATTGAAGAAAATAGTGTTGGTGAAGAGCTGTTTCGAGATAGCAGTATTTTACAGATCGAAGTAGATAGTGGGAATCAGAAATGGATATCTATTAGCGAGGGTGGAGTCTTCTATTTAAATTCAACAGGAGAAAAGACGATTAATCGTTTTACAAAAGAAAACTCTCCTCTTCCCACCAATAGCGTTACCGACATTAAAGTGGACAGCAAAACCGGAAAAGTATATTTTGTAACTCTGGATGGAGTGGTTGTCTACCAAGGCGATGTTTTGGAAGTTACCGAAAACTTCGGCGATGTTTTGGTGTATCCAAATCCTGTTGTTTATGCTCAGTACAAAGGAAATGTGCGTATTCGGGGTTTAGCCGCTAAAACAAATATCAGAATCACTGATGCAGCAGGGAATTTGGTTCATCAAGCCGTCGCGCGCGGTGGGTCTTATGAGTGGAATCTTACTAATCATCGTGGTGTGCGGGTAGCATCTGGAATTTATTTTGTCTTAATGACCAATGAAGATGGAACAGATACCGCTACTGCTAAAATTGCGGTGGTGAATTAATGCAAACTCAAAACTGTTTTCTTCTTTCTTATTTAAAATATGGCGATAATGATGCAGTCTTGCATTGTTTTACCGTCGAAAACGGTTTTCAGAGTTTCTTTGCGAAAGGAATTTATTCAGCCAAAAATAAAATGAAACCCTATCTTTTTCCGCTTAATTTATTAAACATAACTGTTTTTAAAGCTGTGGCAGAAAATAGAATATCCCGAATTTCAAAAATAGAACTGGCTCCGGATCATTACGATTTTCAGGAAGTTGCCATGAATTCGATTTTGTTTTTTACTGCTGATTTCTTACATCAGGTTTTGCGCGAAGAAGGGAAAAATATAATGCTGTTTAAAGAAATTGAAACTGTAAGAAAAGAAATCAGTGCTCAAAATTACGACGCGTATCTGGTTTTTATTTTTAAATATCTTTCTATTTCAGGAGTTGCACCGTTATATGGCGATCAGAAATTTCTAAATCCGGAAAGTGGAATTTTTGAAGATCATATATCTCATCCTTTTTTTGATGAAGCTATTTCTTCGCTTTGGAAAAGATTTTTAAATAGCACCGATGCTTATGAGATGAGGCTGAAGCGTGACGAAAGAAGCTCGTTTCTGGATGCGCTGATGATCTACTGCCGGATTCACATCACCAGTTTTTACACACCGAATTCCTTAGCAGTCGTCCGGCAGATTTTCGAATAGAAAGTTTAGATATAAAAAAAAGTTCCTTGGAATAAGGAACTTTATCTTTTTTAATAAATGTATTTTTCTAACGTGGCGTTGTTTTATAAACCTGGAAGTTAAATATAAAACTTCTGTCTTTAAACGAAATGTTATTATAATTAAAATGAGCATCACGCGCAAAAGCTGCACGGGAAGGCACTATAATTACACCTTGCAGATTATAATTGGACTCATTTGGAAGATCATAAGCTTTGAACTTCTGAAGCGCCTCTATAAATCCTTCTATTTCATAGAAATTTCTTTGTTTTTCAATCTCCGTTTTACCGTTTTTCAAAACGTCATCTTTAACATGAAAATACGCAGGATCCAGTTCTGGGATTCCCGAGCCGTTAATTGTATTTCTAAAAGAGTAGGGAGAGGTGAATGCTACGTTACCATCTGTATCGGTCGCAACATAAGTCATCGAGTTGCTCATTAATGTAATAATATCTGAACTTCCTATTTCCTTTCCAGGATTTGGCTGGGCATTGGGTCTCATGATGTAAATAACACCTGAAGGCAGAGTTACGGGATTTAATTTTGATAGTTTCACATTGATGACGTCTGTGTCAACGTATTCTTTAAGATTTCCTTTTGCATCCAGGTAATGGGTTTCCAGAAACTTCTTTGCAGCAACGTCATCATTGGTGTTTTGAGTTTCGATATTTACTTCAGGCACTATTTCCTCACCATCTTTTCTGCAGGAAGTAATTGCAATGGAAGCCAGAGCAAGGAACAAAAATGTTTTTTTCATATTTAATATTATCATTAAATTGCTAAAATTATTTAATTCAGCAAAAGTATAAATAAAATATGAGAATAGATAAGTTTTTATGGTGCGTTCGTTTTTATAAAACCAGAAGTATTGCTACAGATGAGATTAAAAAGAACAGAGTCTCGCTCGCAGGTCAGACTGTAAAATCATCCAGAGAGGTGAAAGACGGAGATTTGATTAAAATTAGAAAAAACCAGATCGACTACCAAATCAAAATTATACAGATTCCCAAAAGCAGAATAGGTCCAAAATTGGTTCCGCTCCATATCGAAGACCGCACGGAAAAAGAACAGTATGAAATTCTGAAATTACGAAATCTCAATCAGGAACATTACCGGAACAAAGGAGAAGGCCGACCGACCAAAAAAGACCGAAGGGAACTCGACGGTTTTACCGCAGGAGACAGCAATTCTGACATGGAGAACAGCGACTGGGACCTGTTTTTCAGCGAGGTGGATGACGACTCTAAGGAAGGTTAATTAAAGCAATGATTTCATCGCCGATTTCTTCGGGAGTTTTAGCATCTGTGGCGACGGTGTATTTTGCCTGGCCGTAGAAAACCTGTCTTTCAAAAAGATGTTTTGCAATAAATTCTGGGAGATCTTCATCAGGGATTTTTGCAATCAAAGGGCGTTTTTGCTTTTGTTTCAACAGCCGTTCCGTCAATGTTTTTACTGAACTTCGTAAATAAACACTTTCGCTTTTTTGGGTAATGAGTTCGATATTGTTATAATAAGCGGGAGTGCCGCCACCTAAACTCAGGATGCAGTCTTTTTCGGTATCAAAAATTTCTTCTAAAAGAAGTCTTTCTTGTTTTCTAAAGTAGATTTCACCCCTTTTTTCGAAGATTTCGGGAATTGTCATTCTGTTTTTCAAAAATATTTCCTTGTCTAAGTCAATTAATTTTAATTGAAGTTTTTGGCTCAAAACTTTGGAAATGTGAGATTTGCCGCTGCCCATATACCCGATGAGTGAAATTATCATATTTTTATTTTGTACAAAGTTCCAAAAAAATTTTGAGAATTTAAAAAAAGAAGTATCTTTGCACCACTCTAAAACGAGAATACAACAGTTCAGATTTAGAGGTGACCGACTCGGTAGCTCAGCTGGTAGAGCAATACACTTTTAATGTATGGGTCCTGGGTTCGAATCCCAGCCGGGTCACAAGCGAAAAACCTCCGTATGTTTTACGGATTTTTTTTGCCTGCGTGGTGAAATTGGTAGACACGCCATCTTGAGGGGGTGGTTTCCTAAGGATGTGCTGGTTCGAGTCCAGTCGCAGGCACACAACATCAGCAATGAGTAATCAATAGATGAGTAATGTTAAATTGCTTATTACTAATATTCATTATTTATTAAAAAGACCGACTCGGTAGCTCAGCTGGTAGAGCAATACACTTTTAATGTATGGGTCCTGGGTTCGAATCCCAGCCGGGTCACAAAATTACTTTTTCGGAAGTAATTTTTTTTTCATATTAATATTTTGTGATTTGGTGTTCAAAAGTCTTCTTATTAGGAAGACTTTTGTTGTTTCTGGAAGTTAAGGATTCAAACTTTAACATAATTTTATCGTTGCAGTTTATTGTTTTTTTATTCTTCTTTGTACCTTAGATGTTCAAAATCAATACGATGAGAGTTCCAGTTACACGAAAACAATTGCATTTCCTACCTGACTCCAGTAGGGTAGTTGCGCGCTATTTTATGAATGGTGATACTGCGACGAAAGATACTTTAGCATTGGTTTTTGCGATGAGTGATTACGAAGTCCATACCGCTTTAAACCAAACATTAAGGGAGTTTGCCTATAGACATCGTCACATTACTTATCTTTTTAAGAAGCATTATAATAATGTGATTGGCATCATTAAAGAAATGCAGGTTAATATCAATGAAATATCAGAGGAGCGTAAACTTCTGATCGGTTCATATCTTACGATGGAATATTCCCTTGAATCGACTGCATTTTTTAACCCTTCTATTATTCCCGATGTGGATCAGACTTATCTGGAGAAAGGCGAAATGCGCGTTATCATTTCCTTCAGAGCCACTGGTGAAGGTCATATCTCATCTATCGTATTCCGGCGGGCAATACTAGATAGAAACAACGATTTACACTTGATGAGTATCGGCAAATCGATGGACATGGCTGAAGTCCTGCAAAAAACTTCTTACCATAAGGGAAGGTTTGTTAAAAAAATGCAGGAGATGAAAATTCCTGATAAGTATTATATTGACATTGTTGAAAATCTACCCAATCATTTTGATTATGCTACTTTAAAAAATTCTGTAGACAGTACATTGAAAGATGCAAGTATAAGTACTGATAGAAAGATTGCTCTGGAAGAAATTGCATGGTTACTGGAGTCTTATTATGATATTGAATTTCAGCATGACTCAGATATTAGCGAACGTGTAATTTATCCTGTTTCAGAATCGGAAAGCAATGGGATCGAAGATGCCCGTTTTGTTCAGTTTACAGATGATGATGGAAGCGTGAAATTTTACGCTACTTACACTGCCTATAATAGTCATACTATTTTACCAAAGTTTCTTTCCACCGAAGATTTCTGCACCTTCAGAATTATGCCTTTGCGCGGAAAAGGTGCGATGGGAAAAAATTTGGCATTTTTCCCCAAGAAAATAAAAGGTCAATATGCAATGCTGTCCCGGATAGACGGAATTAATAACTATATCATGTTCTCTGATCGGAATACGCTTTGGGATAATCCGATTCTTCTTCAGAAACCCAAGTATGCATGGGAATTTTCGAAAATAGGAAATTGCGGCTCACCGATCTGGACCGAAAAAGGATGGTTGATCATTACCCACGGAGTAGGTCCGATGCGAAGATATTGTATTGGCGCGTCGTTACTGGATTTGGATGATCCGACCAAAGAAATTGGAAGGTTAGAAGAACCGTTGCTCATTCCGTTGGCAAACGAGCGGGAAGGATATGTTCCCAATGTCGTGTATTCATGCGGATCCATTATCCATAATAACCATCTGATTTTGCCTTATGCAGTTTCCGATTATTCTACCACTTATGCCGTTGTGGAGTTGGCAGCATTATTTGAAGGTTTAAAGATTTAGACCGTATAAAATCGAATTGACAAGAGGAAAGATCTTTTACAAAACTTGACTCAGAATTATATCGAAGATAGTGACGGTTTTTTTTAAAAACTTTAATCCTAACTTTCCGGTCAGCATACAGTCAGCATATGGTCGGTATACAGTATAGGTTACTGCGAAGGAGAGTGCAGTAAAATATACACCAATTGATTTTGATCGTGCTCCCATATTTTGATCTCGAACCGGAATACTGTTTTTTACTATTACGTTTGAGTTAAATTATTCAGATTAACTTTCCGAATTGGAACATTTAAAAAATTGAATTTGATGTACCCATTAGTAATGAAATTATTCTGTTACGCTTTGTTAAGTGAAATCGAAAACTTCATGAAGTCAAACCGTACTCAAAAATAGAAAAAAACGAGTATTTATAAATTGCATCATTGTGTTAAAAATTTTCATTATAATTTAAGATGTATTTTGAATTTTTTGCAGAAGTGAGTATGAAGGATTATCTAATCTATTTTTGAAATCTCCGTCTCACTATGCCGTGTTGTGTGGTTGACTGAATTATTTGAAGTACTCACTTCCCGAAAATGAGCGGATTCTTCATACGCTTGTAAGACCGTAAGATGCGAAATGAGATAGGCCAGTGAACTTTCGGCGCCCTGATTGCGGTTAATGCCATAATCCTCGAAACCATCACAACATCCTTTGGTCTCAAAATCATACAGACTCAGCCGAAGATCATTTTCACCTAAAAACCAGAGATAAGAAGTGAAAATATTTTCGAGATACTTCCTGTCTTCTGTTAAAACAAATGCTTGATGGTATGCCAGTACCATGGCCATCGCATCTATTGGCTGCTGCGCGTAAATAGAACGTTCTTTATCTTTTATGAACCATTGTCTGTTGCCAATTACTGATAAATAACCATCCTTCAGTGTGTGAGTAGTCAGGAAATTCATGGATTCAAAGGCAATGTCTTTTGCTTTTTTATTTTCTAATACTTGTGAGGCATGTAATAATGCTAAAGGCAGAATCCCATTATCATACGCCAAAAGCGATTCAAACCAATCCCAGTCTTTTGATCTGTTTTGTTCAAAATGTGCCACAAGAACGTCCGTCATTCTTACCAGACACATCTTTATCTCGAGATCTCCCGGATTTGCTTTAAGGTAATAGCTGATGCCAATCATTGTGTTGGCAATACCTCTGATTGATTTCATTTTTTCAAAATTAGGAGCTGCATCAAAAAAGACCAACCTTGCTGTCTGGTAAAAAGCATCATTCGGAGCGTTTTGCATGAGATAACCGAGACTCCAGATCGTTCTTCCAAATGAATCCTCCGAACCCACCTCATCCAGAAAATTGCGGTTGAAGCTGAGGAAATTTCTGAAAGTCCCATCCTTATTCTGCATATAATGGATATAGCTAAGATAAATTGGCATTAAGTCTAATGCAATTTGATTCTTTTTTAGTTTATAGGCCATACAAGCCATCAACATCGCACGGGCATTGTCGTCTAAGCAATAGCCTTCTTTCAGGTTAGGGATTCCAAATTTTGCATGCTGAATAATTCCGGTATCATCAGTCAGCCTTTTTATATGAGTTAATGAAAATGGGGGTAACAATAAGGGATCGATATCGGTGTCATTTTTCTGTTCTGGTTTTACGGGGTCATAAGTCAATTGCTCAGCCAGTTCAATGTACTTCTCACCGATTTTTGGCCAGATGATTCCCTGACCATATTTTTCAGCTTTTTGCTGAATGGTTTTCATTAATTGGGGTTTGTCAAACAATTCATTCAGGACCTTTGTTAAAGCGTGCTCATCTTTAAAATCGAAAAGACATCCTTTGTTTCCGGTTAGCAGTTCTGCTGCATGCCAATAGGGAGTAGAAACCACAACGCAACCTGAACCCATGGCGTAAGTTAACGTGCCGCTCGTAATTTGAGCTTCATTAATATATGGGGTGATATAAATATCACACGCAGCGAGATATTTAAAAAGCGCTTTTTCTTCAGCAAATTCATTGATTAACAGGACGTGGTCGCTTATTTTGAGCGTTTTTATGAGGAGATGAAGGTAGTTTCGGTATTGTTCACCTTCGGATCTGAGTAAGTGGGGATGCGTTTTTCCTAAAACGACATAGACGATATCAGGATGCTTTTTAATGATTTCAGGCAACGCTTTAATTACGGTTTCAATTCCTTTATTGCGGCCCACGAAACCAAAGGTTAAAAGCAGTTTTTTATCGGTAAATTTCAGTTCCGCTCTCGACTTCTCTTTATCAAAATGAATATCGGGGACGCCATGCTCAATTCGTAAAATTTTTGCAGACGGAACATGATAAATATCTTCAAGAAATTGAATGGCTTTATGACTCATGACCACTAATTTATCGGACATGGTGCAGATTTTTTTTAAAATGGCTTTCTCGGTGTAAGACGGTTTTTGAAGAATGGTATGCAGCGTTGAAATCAAAGGAATTTGCAAACGGTGTAAAAGCGGCAAAATATAGACGCCACTTTGTCCCCCATAAATCCCAAATTCATGCTGCACGATGCAGACATCTATATCACTTTGATTAATAAAATCAGCTGCTTTCAAATAATCGGTCTGATGTTCCTGACGTATTGTGAATTTCACCTCAGGCGGAAATGGGTAATTTTCCTGACCGTCATGCATGGCAATAATAATGACCTCATTATGGTCTTTTATGGCATGAACTAAACTCTGCGTAAAAGTTCCTATTCCGCATTCCCGTGGTGGATATGTAGCTATAAAGGCGATTTTCATTTTCTCAGTTTTTAAAAAAAATAAACAGCTGCTAATCAGTACGATAGTCTGTTAAATTGCAAGCTAAGGTATGGAATTTTGCTTGAAAACAATTGAATATTAGCAGTTTAGAATTACATAATTCATAGATTCCTTTGGTTCAAAATAAAGGATGTACTGTCAGTTTTCAACACTAATTAGTCCGACCGGATACCATCAAAAAACGGGGTGTATCTTTTTTGAACACAAGCTGCTGCGTATAAATAATTGGAAGCACTCCAGGTTTGCCAATCCTGACCCATTGGATTTCCGGTTTGGGCTTTATACCATTCATTAAAGCCAAATGCTAAGTTCTCGTTTCTGCCTTTTTTGATGAGCTTGGTCAATGCGAGAAGTTTCTTTTCTGCCACCTCGAATTCTTTTGCGGCTACCAGCGCTGCAATGTAAAATCCGCTGATAAATGGCCATATTCCGCCATTATGATAATCTCCGGGATTATTGAATTCTGAATATCTCGGTAGCCAATCCGAATCTTCCGGGAGAATAAAAGGGAAAAAATTGGGCGTCAGATCAACTGCCAAATCCTTGGTTTTATGCATTTGTTCACATTCATTTTCGATCCATTTTACCATCTCTCCGGCTTTTTCTGCCGACGCTAATCCGGACAGAATGGCGAGACTGTTTCCCAATAAATCAAACCGGGTGCTGCTGTAAATTTTATAAGACCACAAAGCGTAATAGGGCTTGTCTTTAATGGCAAATCCTTCGTGCGGACAGCTGTGGGATTTGTCTGAAGAATAGGTCAACTGCCGCATTGCATTTCCGAGGTTTTCGGCTTGCTGGTGTTTTCCCAAAAGTTGAAGCCCGGAGTAGGTCAGCGTATTGACGAAAAGCCCATGGCCGGGCACCCATTGCTCATCGCGCCAGTCACTGGTTGGCTGTTGCGCTATTAAGTGATAGCTGGTTGGACACTGGTATTCCATCCAAGTGATTGCTTTTTTTACCGCATCTTCAAGAAAGTTTGGGTCACCGAGTATTTTTCTGAAAATCCCGCCTGCCATTAAAAATAATGGAGTAGTGTCACTGGAACCAAGATTGGCTTTATCACTGACGAGTGACGGGATTTGTCCGTTTTTCGATTGGTTTTTGGCTAAGTTCGATAAGACATTTCTTGAGCTCTCTATCAGTTCTGTATTTTCACTGGTTGCGATTCCCAACACTGCTATCAAAAGATCCCGTGTATAAGGTTCCGGATATCCCCATCCTGCGGTCCTTGGTAAATCGGCAACGGTCCCATGAGCATTGTGCAAAAGTACTTCTATGGCTGCTTTCTTGGCTTCTTCAATCTGTTGGTTTTCTTCGGGTAACATGATGGTTTTATTTTATTTGTTTACAGATGTGTTCCATTCGTAGAAATACGTTCGATATCTTTGAAGTATTTTACTGTTTTAACCTGTAATTCCATTGTGGCCGGTTCGTCACAAATTAATACACATTTTGGATGCATTTGAAGTATGGAAGCAGGCCACATATGGTTTACAGAACCTTCCAATACTTCTCTCAATGCTCTGGCCTTATGATAACCGCTGACCACGATCAGAACTTCTCTGGCATCCATAATTGTCCCGACACCAACAGTAAGAACTTCGGTGGGAACCTGAGATGCATCGTCTTCAAAAAATCTGGAATTTGCCTGAATGGTATCATAGCACAGTGTTTTTATTCTTGTTCTGGAAGTCAGCGAAGATCCGGGTTCGTTAAATGCGATATGGCCGTCCATTCCTATTCCGCCGAGAAACAGTTCAATGCCGCCGTATTTCATGATCTTCTTCTCATATTCAATACACTCTTTTTCCAGATCATCTGTATTGCTGTTTAAAATATTGATATTTTCTACAGGAATATCGATATGCCTGAAGAGGTTTTCGTACATGAAAAAATGATAACTCTCGGGATGGTTTTCCGGAATACCAATGTATTCATCCATGTTGAAAGTGATCACATGACGAAAGGAGATATCGCCTGACTTATTCCTGCTGATCAGTTCGTTATAAGTTGCAATTGGTGATGAACCTGTTGGTAACCCAAGTACAAACGGCTTTTCTGTTGTCGGATGGAAATCATTTATTTTTTTAATTAAATAATCGGAAGTCCAACGGGCGATGTCATTCCCGTCTTGTTTTATCAGAACTCTCATCGTTGCTTTATTTAAACTGTTGATTCTTTTTAGAACTTATTTAATTCCTAATCTATCTTCTAAAATCTGTAGAAATTTTTTGGTGACCACTTTGTAATCAAAATGTTCTACGGCACGCGCTCTTCCGGCTTTTCCCATTTTTATCCGGAGTTCCTCATCTTCCATCAGCTTTAGCAGATAGTTGGCGATATCCTGAATATTGGCACGATAATCAACTGTTCTGGGCACGTCAAACTGAACTTTACGATTGGCTTCATAGCCCGACTCTTCCCCTAAAATAACTTCATTTACGACGATTTTTTTGGCGACGTGAGCCAAAAAAGCAGTCTCATTATGGATCAGGGTGTCCAACAAGCCCATGGCATTGATTCCTATTACCGGTTTGCCGCACGCTCCAGCTTCTACCTGAGGCATGCCAAAACCTTCAAGCCTCGATGGAGCCGCATAAATATCGCAGGCCCCAATCAAATAAGGCATAAAGTTTCGCGAAATCTTATTGGTTGCGTAGGTAATATTTTTTTCGAGACCGAGGGATTCAGCCATTTTCAGATCGAGCATATTTTGAACCTCTGTACGGGGTTGTGGCCATACTTTACAAACATATTTCCAGTCGGGTGCTTTGGTATCGATGAGTGCCAGCGCCTGCATTACTTCCTGAGCGCCTTTTGAAGCGGCGTCACCACCTACGGTGAGGATCATAATCTGATCCGGCGAAATCCCCAATGATTCGCGAACGGTCAAAATTTTAGGATCATTTTTATCAAAAGGAACAAAAGATGAAGTGTCACATCCTACCGGAAGCACCTCGATGTTTTCAGCTTTGATGCCGTCTCTTACATACATTTCTTTCACCCAGTTTGAAGTCACCAAAATAAGCGGCAGTTCGTTTAAAACTTCCTGATAATTGGCAATGTATCCATCTGCGACCAACCAGGGTACGGCCAGAATTCCGTAACGCTGCGGATGAAGGATAAGTTCCGGTGTATGACCCCAATAACCGACTCCCACCACAATGTCGGGCTCGAACCAGCGGTAGTACCATTCTTTTTCCTGAGCTGATTCGAAATGGGCTGCTTTCGCATCGACACCGAGTTCAAGCAGTCCACGGAAAAGCATGTCTCCCTGAGTGGCTAAGCCCCCTGGCGAAGGCGGGTAATCATATAAGACTAAAACTTTCATAAGTTTTTGGTTTTAAAAGAGCAGTTCAGATTATTCACTTTGGTAATAATTGTTTTTATGGCGGTGTTGCGTTGTGCAGCATTGAATTCCGCTCCAACCAGTTTCGCGCATCTTCTGGATTTTCGAACTTCCAGAAGGCTTCGCTTTTCGGGGTGGTTTTGGCTTCGAATCCTGTTTTTTCAAAACCGTAAACTTCTGTAATCAGGCGGTATTTTTCTTCCCATATATTTTTGGGAAGCATCTGCTGAATGCTTGCTCCTCTTATTGCTTTCGGACTGTATTTTTTATTTCCATCTTCATAAGCGAAAGTCCAAAGTTCCTTCGTTTCGATTTTTTGACCGTTCCACAATGCGATAACTGCGCTGCCAATTTCTTCATGACGAAGATGGCGGGTGTATTCGCCGCAAGGGCTGTGCGTGATCATGAGATCGAAGTTGGATTTTGGAAGCAGGTCTAAGATTGCATCCTGTACTTCTTTGATGTCGAGGGGTTTTTGTTCCGGACCGTCATCCAGATTACCCATAATGCCCTGGGCGCCAAGTTCTTTTAAAGTCCTTTGAAATTTGGGAGCCCTGTCAGGATCATTTTTCCTGCATAAGCAGGCTACGAAGCAGTTGCATTCGGGATGAAGTAAGATCATGCCGCCACACCAAAGGACTTCATCATCAGGATGGGCGACAATTACAGCTATGTTCTTATAGAACTCCATGGTCTTTTCTTTTGCGGCAGAAACAGCATTTTGAAGTGAGTAAATCTTTTCCTATAAATTATAATTCATAGCCACTTTTTATAACCGTAGTAATCATTTTAACTCGTTTTTTAGCTTTTATAGTATTTCTGGTATTGGCAGGTATGATCATCGCTTCGCCGGTAGTCAGCGTATGTGAAACGGTATCGATTTCAATCTCCGCAAGCCCTTCAATCATGTGTATAAACATATCGAACCGGGATAGTTTTTCAGTTAGGGTTTCTCCGGTATCAAAGGAGACTACGGTGATACTACCCGTTGTTTTTTTTATAATGGTTTTTGTAACCACAGAATTGGGAACGTATTCAATGCTCTTTAAAATAACAAAGGATTTCGATTTTTCAATTTCTGTATTTTCCATCTCCAAAATTTTAAAAGCTAAACCTAATATGGATTTTAATAAATCTTAGTATAAAGGTGCTCGATTTTAAGGAATAATGTATTACAGAGTAACGAAGAAGAATTATAGTATTCCCACATTCATTTTAAACTATTCACAGTCATATAATAAGGAGGAGGCACGGTGGTTCTGTTCCGGAAAATTTTCTTTTATGTTACAAATCTTCAAGATTCCTCAACCGTTTCTTTTTGAGGCCTTTAAAATAGGTTGGAGTAAGACCGGTGATTTTTTTAAACTGATTAGACAGATGTGCGACACTGCTGTAATGCAGCTTATAAGATATTTCCGTAAGGTTTAATTCACCATACATCAGGAGTTCTTTTACCTTTTCAATTTTGTTTAAAATGATGTACTGTTGAATGGTCATTCCCTTGACTTCCGAAAATGTATTGGCTAAGTATGTATAGTCATATCCCAATTTTTCGCTGATATAGTCTGAATAATTTATTTTGGGTATTTCGTCGGAATAATGAATCATTTCAATAATGATGGCTTTTATTTTTTCAATGATAATATTCCTCTTGTTGTCTAGAAGCTGCAGGCCGTAAATCTGTAATTGCTGGCGCAGCTGTTCTTTTTGCGAATCGGTGATCGATTCCCGGATCTCAACGGTCCCAAGTTCGACATTGACGCAGTGCAGTCCTAATTTCTGTAGTTCTTGCTTTACAATTATTTTACAGCGCAAGCTAACCATATATTTAATATAGATAAACATGGTGTTTCGGAAATTTGGTGTTCCAAAACGAACGCAATGAGGTTTATTTTAGAACGTGGTTAAGTAGTTTTGTTTTTTTTTTTGACCGCTTTAAAAATAATTAGATGCGAGATTGTTTTTTAAGGTTTCCTTAAAATATTCACTTATCTAATGCGAAAAATATATTTCTGACTTCAAAAAGAATTATTTTTGATATTTTTCTCTTCGCAATTGGTCAGTTTAAAGATACAAAATTCTGTACAAATCGTAAATTTTTTTTAAAATATGGATATGTGCCGCCGATAGGGATTAAATTAAAATTTGCTGGAAAATGATATGCCTGTTAAATGCACCTATTCAGTGAGTTCTCACTATTTTAGAAAAAAAATCACTTTTAATTTCAAAATAAAAAGCTTCCGAAACCCGATATCATATCCGGTATTTTAATTGGAGACCGGTTCTTTATTAAAGAATTTCTAATGCGCCAAAACCCCTTCTTATTTGAAGGCGGCGGTACGCTGAGGAGCAGCCGTTTTAAAAATGAGGGTTCCCATCACGATGAAGGTTTGGTGCGTGCGTAATTTTGGGATTTGCTGTTCACGAAAACCCAGGTTTCCTAAAGCTCCGCTCAGAATACCGTTTTTTGAAATTCCTGCCATCATCCTGGTGGTTAGTTAATGATAAGGCTTGGGATCCTTAACCTTACAGAGTAGCTAAATCTTAAAATAATATACTGCAGGTTAATGGCTTGACTATAAAATTACTGGTGTGGTTATGGAGTTGCTATGGAGTTGCTATGGACTCGCTCACTTGGTGCGTGGAATGTGACCCGTCCCGAAATGATACAGATGAATACCTCGTGATATCACTGTACAAATATAAATAAAATCTTGAAAGAACGGTACAACGGCATATTTTGTAACTGGAGTTTCCGTATCGTTCTTTTACCTTTTCCTGAGTTTCTCCCTTCACTGCTGCAAGCGTGGACAAAGTTTGGTTCTTGTGAAAACAAAGTTTTGTACAGGAAGTTTTTATTATCTTTATGTCTGAAAATCAGTAGGCTATGAGATGGAAAGCAACCTTGATTAAATACCGTGATGCAGACCGTATTGCGGTAGAATTTGAGAAGGATCAGGAACTGATCCGGAGGATAAAACTCATTGATGATGCCCGCTGGAATCCTCAGAGAAAGTATTGGCATATTCCGGATACTTTTGAAAACAGAGCAAGGTTTAATCTTGTACAAAAGCAAGATACCGAACCTTCTGCGGAAGGACAGGAGCACCTCCGCCAATTTATCCGGTGGCTTTCCGCCAAAAGATACAGCCTGAATACGATTGACACCTATTCTAAAGCTTTAAAAATATTTTTCGTGTATTACCGTAATAAAGAGATTAGTGAAATCACTAATGAAGATGTACTCGACTTTAATAATGATTATATTCTGAAAAAAAATCTGTCAGCATCTTACCAAAACCAGGTGACTAATGCAATAAAATTATATTTCCGAACGGTGCGGGGCGCAAAAATAGAAGTGGACAAGATCGACCGCCCTAAAAAACCTAAGATATTGCCCAATGTGTTGAGTAAAGAGGAAGTGAAGGATATTCTGGAGGCCCATCATAACATTAAGCACAAGACAATGCTGTGTTTAATTTACAGTTGCGGTTTAAGGCGCAGTGAGCTGCTTCACTTAAAACCACAGGATATTGATTCTAAAAGAAACGTTGTCCTGATCAGACAATCTAAAGGTAAGAAGGACCGTATTACGCCGCTTTCCGGTAAGATTTTAGATTTGCTCCGGGAATATTATAAAGAATTCCGGCCGAAAACCTGGCTTTTTGAAGGACAGACGGTAGGGGACCTTATAATCAGCAAAGTTTACAAAGTGTTTTGAAGTTGGCTTTGAAGAAAGCACAAATCACCAAGCCGGTCACTTTGCACTGGCTGCGCCACAGTTATGCCACGCATTTATTGGAGGGTGGGACCGATTTGCGGTATATTCAGGAACTGCTTGGCCACAACAGCAGCAAGACCACGGAGATTTACACGCATGTGAGCACCAAGAGTCTGCAGCAGATAAAAAGTCCGTTTGATGATTTGTAAAATATTTTCGCTATTTTAGCGAGGCAATAATGTATGACGATAATCATACATCTACACCCAAATCGGGGTGGCTTTGTATGATTGTGTCATACATATAAACGAGTTAGCGGTCAGGCTATGACGACACAAACCGACATAAAAATGAAAAAATTATTATTAGCAATATTGACAATCTCGCTCTTGACAAACTGCAATAATTCGCAAACAAAATCTGTGGACAAAAGCGACAGACTTGAGCTTGTTCCTGAGCCGGACAAAGAATTGCGAGAAGAATATGAAAAACAACAAGAATTAAACAAATCGAATTGTAGCTTTATTGATCCAGACACTTCAGTTGTTGGGATTAAAATTAAAAATGTCGAAAGCACTTTAAATATTTTAGGAAAACAAACGAAATTAGAAGGTGACTCAACTCACGTATTCTATTCGAGTGACAAAAAACAAAAACTCGGACTGACCGTGCATCCAGGAGACTACTATAGCCAAGTGAGTATTTTCAACATTTCGTATTCAGACAATTCAAAACAAAACTTCCGACAAATAAAATCAAAGGAATTTGAGACCGAAAAAGGAATCAAACTTGGAATAAGTAAAAGAGAAATTATTGAAAAACTTGGATCTTGCTATTTAGCCAAAGACAGCACAGGGAATAGTATTGTACTTAACTACAGAATTGAACTTCCAAACGATAGTAAGACAAAATTATTGAAGAGGAACAATATGCCAATTTATTTTGCCACATATAAACTGACAAATGACAAACTCGAAAATATTGAATTTGGTTTTGAATATCCATAGACCGAAAGAAGCCCGAACCGCTAACATTATGCCGAATAGAAAAAAGGCCTAACACGTAAAAATGTTAGGCCTTTTTGCTATTCGGTGTTCAGCGACGCCACTCATTTTTCATAGGT
>NZ_JAUSWQ010000010.1:0-131179 GCF_030815285.1 Chryseobacterium sp. MDT2-18
ACCTATGAAAAATGAGTGGCGTCGCTGAACACCGAATAGCAAAAAGGCCTAACATTTTTACGTGTTAGGCCTTTTTTCTATTCGGCATAATGTTATGCGGCGTTTCTTATCCCATCCAAGTTTTCCATTTCTCAATCACTGTCCATTTTCCATTAATCTTTTGTAAAAAAAATGCCATTCCGTTTCCGCACGTGTTACCGCAGGAATAATTTGACTCAACATATGCAGTTTTTTTATCTTGTGAAAGATAAGGAATTGTAAAAGTATAATAACTCTGATAATTTCCATTTGCATTTTCCTGCTCATATTCTTTTTTTGTGGAGTGATGAAACCCTTTCAAAATTGTTTGAGGTAATTTTAAAGAATCAGGATTTGAATTTTGCGACAAAAGATATTGTAAATCTTTTTTGTCAAATCCAAGGGGTTTAGATTGAGGTCCCCATAAATGAAATAAACTTAATATATCCATATTATATGGTGGAACAATATATAGCGAATCTTTTTTAATGTATTTTCGTGAATCTATAATTTCTTTTTTATAAATATCTTCAATGATAACAGTATTATTAATTTTTGTTGCCTCAATTTTATCATCAATAATAACAACTCTAATTATATCATTAATTTCTCCAGAATTTTCGGCTAATACAAAACTTTTGTCTTTTGAGCAAGAACTAAATAAAATCAAAATCAAGAAAAATACTTTTATTTTCAAAACGGCTTTTTTAAAATGACGCATAACTCGTTTATATGTATGACACAGTCATACAAAGCCACCCGATTTGGGTGTATATGTATGATTATCGTCATACATTATTGCCTCGCTAAAATAGCGAAAATATTGTACAAATCATCAAACGGACTTTTTATCTGCTGCAGGCTCTTGGTGCTCACATGAGTGTAAATCTTCGTTGTCATTCTGTGTCCAGACAGTTCCTGAATATACCGGAAATCCGTCCCACGCGCTAAGAAGTGCGTGGCGTATCTGTGCCTCAGCCGGCTTGGTGATTTCAGCTTTAGTCAGCGTACGAATGGCAGTGAGGTCTGCTTTCATTAAGAAGATATAATCTGTAAATTTGCAGCATATCCCTTAACAAAATATGACAGAATTTATTCAGCAGCCGTGGCCGTGGTATGTCGCGGGACCACTGATCGGACTTACCGTTCCGGCGCTTTTAATCCTCGGTAACAAATCATTTGGAATCTCTTCTTCGCTGCGGCATATCTGTGCATCGTGTCTGCCGGCCAATATTCCCTTCTTTAAATACAACTGGAAAAAAGAAGTATGGAATCTCTTTTTCGTCTTTGGGATCTTCCTGGGCGGCGTGATCACCATGCTTTTCTTTTCAGATCCCCATCCCATAGATGTTCATCCGGATTTGGCTAAGGAACTTGCAGGATATGGCATCACCAATTACAGCAACCTGGTTCCCGTGGATCTCATGAACTGGGAGTCTTTATTTACACTGAGAGGTTTTGTGATGATGGTAGGCGGCGGCTTTATGGTAGGATTCGGTACCCGTTATGCCGGAGGATGTACCAGCGGACATTCGATCATGGGAATTGCCAATCTGCAGCTTCCGAGTTTAATTGCTACAGTCTGCTTTATGATAGGCGGATTTCTGATGGCCAATGTGTTACTACCCATTATTCTTTCCCTTTAAAATTAAAAAAATGCAGAAAAATATAGAAACCAAAGACGATCTGGAACTGAGATCACTGGATACCATGTGTGTGAACGAAAGCCGGTTACAGCACCGCGGGTATCATAACATTAAATATCTTGTGCTGGGCATCCTGTTCGGAATTCTATTTATAAAAGCGGAGGTGATCAGCTGGTTCCGCATCCAGGAAATGTTCCGCATGCAGTCTTTTCACATGTACGGCATCATTGGCAGTGCAATTCTGGTGGCGATGATTTCCATCTGGCTGATCAAGAAATTCAATATCAGAACGATTTACGGGGAAGAAATCATCTTCCATAAAAAGACCTTCAATAAAGGCCATATCTATGGAGGATTGATTTTCGGTTTCGGCTGGGCGCTTACCGGTGCATGTCCGGGGCCGCTGTTTGCGCAAATCGGTACCGGCGCTACCGTGGTCGTGGTAACACTGCTCAGCGCGATTGCCGGAACCTGGGTGTATGGCTATATCAGAGAGAAATTGCCGCATTAAATTGTAATCTACCGGAAAAACCCTGCAAAATGAATACAGAAAGAAAAGAGCACTGGGAAAAGGTATATGAGACGAAAAACCCACACGAAGTAAGCTGGACCCAGGAAGTTCCGGAAACTTCACTGGCGCTGATCCACTCGTTTGGATTAGACCGTTCCGCAAAGATGATCGATATCGGCGGTGGCGACAGCAAACTGGTGGATTTTCTGCTCGATGAGGGGTTTGAAAACCTCACCGTTCTGGATATTTCCGCTAAAGCGCTTGAAAAAGCAAAGAAAAGGTTGGGCGAAAAAGCCGGAAAGGTGACATGGATCGTGAGCGACATTACCGAATTTAAACCGGAAACGACCTACGATGTTTGGCACGACCGCGCGACTTTCCATTTCCTGACCGAAGAAACGCAGGTTAAAAAATATGTGGATATTGCTGAACAGGCGGTAAGCGGTTATCTGGTGATCGGGACATTCTCAGAAAATGGTCCGGAAAAATGCAGCGGTCTTCCGGTCAGACAATATACCACAGAAACACTTGTCTCTGTTTTCGCAGAAGGTTTCGAAAAACTAAGCTGCAGAACGGAAAATCATGAAACTCCGTTTGGAACGGAGCAGAACTTTGTGTTTTGCAGTTTCAAACGGAGCGGAGGATAAAAACAGGATCTTTTAAATAATGCAGTGCACGGCTGCGAAGACTTTGAACCGCCGTGGCCAGCTTTCGCAGGTTATCTTTTACCCAGGGTGATTATTGTTGAAAACAATCCCTAACGTACACTGATTTGCAATTGTTCTTCTTTACAGTATCCGGATTTATTGATTGATCTGTATTGTGAGTTCAGGACGGGGACAGCCTCGTTTTTCCTTCTGGGTTTCTGTATCAATGCTTGTACTGTGCTTGTACTGTGCTTCCACCTATCTGCAATATTCCTCCAATATAAGTCCAATAAAACTCCAATAGAATATTGGAGGAGCAATGCTTTTATAATGGTTTTTAATTGTATCTTTATCGGACTTAATCCGCTGATCGTTAGTAGAAATAGAGTTTTTCTGACGGGCGCTTGATGTTAATCCAACTCACAAGGAAATCGTTATGGCAAATTTAAAGAAAAACGGCAACCTGAGCGGTGCCATCGGCAATATTGTTTTTGTAAATGATGGCGACCGCATATTCGTGCGCTTGAAACCCGACAGCGTGAAGCAGTCGCCCCAAACCAAAGCGGCAGCAGGAGTTTTCGGACTGGTAAGCGCCAGGGAAAAGACGTTCCGGCTGAAATTATTGAAGGAGTTGGGCATTCCTGCGCTGCAGTATTTTGCGGCCCGCCACCGCGCAAGAATCCGGAAAACCATCATCGGAAATCCTGCAATCAGCCCAGGATTTGGTGATCCCCAAGGTTTGACAGGGTTCTCGTTTAATCCGAAAGCAGAATGGCAAAGCTGCACCAACTTTTTTCCGGAGGTAGAAAGGGTTTCGAACGGTGAAATGAAGGTGCACCTGCCCGAACTGAAATGGAAAACCCAGATCATCCCTCCCAAAAATTGCCGTGCAGCAGTACTCACGCTCTTTGCAATGACCGCCGACCTCAATAGCCCGTCAGTTCCCCTAAAAGTACTTTCGAAAATAGAAATGGAAATCAGCGCAACCGCCGCGGTTTCCGCCCGGGAATGGAGGATCCCGGTAGAACCGCCCGCAGGATGGCTGCTCATCGTAGGCTGCGTGAAGTTTAATACGACCCACCATGCCACAACAGTGCAGCAACAGTTTTCGGCAACTTATCTATGGGCGGGTCTGACGGAGGAGTAACACGGCAAGTCCGGCAACTGACAAAGAACATCCGCTGCTCCTGCATCATACTTTTCTTTCTAAGGAAGCAGCAGTCAGCGCCGCGTCTTCCTCACAATGCGGTGTTTGCCGCAAAAAGCAAACTGTTCTGATCCATCCGTTCCCTGCACAAAATATCCTGACTCTTTGAGCAATTGAAATACCTGCTCTTCATAATTACTGTATTTTCAAAATTCATTCTTGCTGATACATCAATGACGGGATTTTCTGCAATTTCAATATCAATAAACTTTGCTCAATGAATCATCAGTTGCTGGAGAATAGAGGTTGGTGGTGGGCTTTTTTTACAATTTCTGCAAGTACAGGATTAAGATAAATCTGGTTTAAAACCTCTTTAAATTTGCTTATAAAAAAAAATTTTCTTTTACCCCGACTCTAAAAGGCGGAAAAATTCATCAAAATTAAAGCCTTTAGAAATTGGGAAAATTAATTTTGTTAAATTTTAAACTGGCGCTTAGGTTGTCCCAGATAAAATTCAAGGTGAAAGCCTCGTCTGCATGATAACCCTTCGTTCATTGAAATACAGTTCATTGAATTTCAGTTTATTCAAAATTATTTCTGAACTTTTATACTGATGAAGTGGATCTAAGATTTATTGAAGAAAACAGGGCAGTTGCAATGCGTTTGGTCTGCCTCCAAAAGCTCATATCGTATTGGTAGGTACAAAAAAAGCTGCGGAATAACCGCAGCTTCTTTGAATAAAAAGGTCGTTTAGTGTTCTTCGTTTCCGTCAGCGCCGTGAGCGTGACCGTGCGCCAGCTCTTCCTCTGTTGCCGGTCTCGTGGAAGCTACTTCGATATCAAAGTGTAAGGTTTTCCCCGCCATCGGATGGTTAAGGTCAACCGTTACCCCTTCCGGAGTAACTTCTAAAACAACGCCGCTTACATGGTTTCCCTGAGCGTCCTGTAAAGGCAGCATCGCGCCGATTGGCGGCATTCCCGACTGTGCAAACATTTCTGCTGGCAGCTGCGCAATTGCGTTTTCGATGATATCGCCATAGCCTTCTTCCGGCGTGATGGTGAAAGATTTCTGATCTCCTGCAACCATTCCCTGAAGGTGTTCTTCAAACTTCGGCAACATCATTCCTACGCCATACAGGAAAGTGAAAGGGTTTTCGGCATCAGTTTTTTCAATGAAAGTTTTTTCACCGTTCTCTTCAATGGCGTTCAGCGTGTAATGAAGCGCTACTACGTGGTTTTTGTCTATTGTCATAAGGTAATGTTATCAAGGAGTTCTACCTCCTTTTTATTAAAATTGTATGTTTTAACGGGTAACTTTTAGGTTTATCCTATTGGGTGCAAAGGTACTGATTTCAAATAAAATACCAGTGGACAGAGAAATGAAGTTCTTTAATTCTTTCAGAATATAATTGTAAATTGCATAGAGGTTATTCAAAGAATATTGAACCGGAAATCCGAAAAATAGAAGAGAACACGTTTTATAGATCCTCTTTTTTATGACACGCGATGGCAGAACCCATTAATTAAAATACAGATTATGAATTCATTAGAAACCCTTTTCAGCCCTTATCAACTGGGCAGTATTACCTTAAAGAACCGCATTGTTATGGCACCCATGACGCGAAGCAGGGCAACCGGAAATATTCCGAATGATCTGATGGCCCAGTATTATGGCAGCCGCGCCAGCGCAGGATTGATTATTACCGAAGGAACCGCTCCTTCCCCAAACGGTTTGGGTTATGCCAGAATACCGGGTATCTACAGCGACGGACAAATTGCAGGCTGGAAGAAAGTCACCGATGCCGTCCATCAGGCTGGCGGTAAAATTTTTGTACAGCTGATGCATACCGGCCGGATAAGCCATCCATTGAACATGCCCGAAGGAGCGGAAGTCATTGGAGCTTCTCCCATAGCAGCAGTAAACACCCAGATGTACACCGATCAGGAAGCTATGCAATCTCTTCCTGTCCCAAGAGAAGTGGCAACAGTCGAAATCCCCACGATTATTGCTGAATTTGTACACGCTGCAAAATCAGCGGTTGCTGCCGGATTTGATGGGGTGGAACTGCACGCGGCGAACGGCTATCTGCTGGAGCAGTTTTTAAATACGGCTTCCAATCAGCGTACTGATGCGTACGGCGGTTCCATAGAAAACCGCAACCGTCTGGTGCTCGAAGCAGCTGAGGCCGTAGCAGATGCCATCGGTAAAGACAAAACAGGGATCAGACTTTCTCCTTTTGGAGCTTTTGGTGAAATGTTACCCGATGAAACGACCGGGGAACAGTACGCCCAATTGGCTGCAGGATTGAAAGCTATCGGTATTTTATATATCCATGTGGTCGATCATTCATCCATGGGGACGCCAACTGTTCCGCAATCTGTAAAAGATGCGATAAGAAAAGAATTTGGAGGTACCATTATTCTTTCCGGAGGATACGATGCGGACCGTGCTGAAGCGGATCTTAAAGCCGGAAAAGGGGATTTGGTCGCATTTGCAAGACCTTTTATTGCCAATCCCGATTTGGTGAAGAAGTTTGCTGCAGGAGCCGCTCTGGCTGCTCCGGACCCCGATACTTTTTATACCCCGGGAGAAAAAGGATATACTGATTATCCGGTTTCAGCAATTTAAATTGAGCATATAGCATTATATAACAAAGCAGGTCCGAATATTTCCAGGCCTGCTTTATTATTTCAAACATCAGTACTAAACTGCCAGATAGCCGCCATCTACCGCGTAATAGCTTCCCGTAACGAATGAGGCTGCATCCGAGGCCAAAAACAGACACATCGCCGCAACTTCCTCTGCTGTTCCGAGCCTGCCGAATGCGTGCTTGGATTCCAGATGGTTAATGGCTTCTTTCCCCATGCTTTCTTCATTGACCATACCGGTATAAATGAAACCGGGGCCTATTGCGTTGACGCGGATGTTTTCAGGACCGTGTTCCCAGGCTGCGGTTTTCGTTAAACCTACTACGCCGTGTTTGGCTGCCACATATCCCGCAGAATTTGCAAAACCCGCCTGTCCTAAAATAGAAGCAATATTGATAATGCTTCCACCACCGGCTTTCAGCATGGCGGGGATTTGGTATTTCATCCCGAAGAAGACGCCGGAAAGATTGACTGCAATTACCTTTTCCCAACCTTCCACAGACATTTCCTCTACTTTGTTGATCTCGCCTCCAATTCCGGCATTGTTTACTGAAAGGTGCAGAGCACCGAATTTTTCAACGGTTTCTTTTACCAGTCTTTCATGGTCTTCCGGACTTGCTGAATTGGCCTTCACGAACAGGGCTTCGCCGCCATTGTTTCTGATCAGTGCTGCCACTTCATTTCCGTGAGTTTCATTGAGGTCACTTACCGCCACTTTTGCACCTTCTTTTGCAAACAGCAATGCGGTTGCTTTACCAATCCCTGAACCCGCGCCGGTAATAACGGCGACTTTGTCTTGTAACTGTCCCATATTTTTGGTTTTTATTTTACTCAAATTTACGGATTTAAAGACTTGGAATTACTGAAATTGGTCACTTTAACAATGATTGATGACAGTCAGAATTTCAGAGAACAGCGGAAATACGCCTGTCCGGCAATGGTGATCCTGGAATGGAATCATAAGCAGGTGAATAACTGCACCGTGCCAATATTTTAGCAGGAGCAATCAGGAAGATGCTTCGGCGGGAAAGAAGGGAATGCTATTCGGTCTGCAACCCGACGGTCCCCGATTCTGTGAGGCGCAGAATGCCTTCCGTTAACCTTTCGGGATGTTCTGTAAATCCTTTAAGTTTACTCGATTTCCCTTTAATGATAATATCCTGAATCTGTTTTTCGGTGAGTTTCTTTCCGAACACGATAAATGGAAGTTTGAAACCACAGCTTTTATAACTGGAACAGCCGATGGCGGTTTTACCTTTCATCAGTTTGTTTTCCCTGCATTTCGGACAATCGGTTTCTTCCCAGATAATGGCAACCGTTTTTCGCGGCGTGGGGTCTTTCTTTTCTTTGGGCTGCACTTCCTGTTGAAAGGAAATTACTTTTGCCTTTTCGTTGATGACTTTTCGGGTGAGATCGGTCACCATTGCAATCAGTTCCTCTTTAAACTGACTGGCTTCATATTCGCCGCGCTCTATTTTACGGAGTTTAAATTCCCATTCTCCCGTTAATTCAGGGCTTTTTAACAGTTCATCCTGGATCGTATCGATCAGTTCGACGCCGGTGGAAGTGGCGAAGATGTTTTTTTTCTTACGCTCGATGTATTTTCTTCGGAAAAGTGTTTCGATAATATTCGCCCGGGTAGAAGGTCTTCCGATGCCGTTGTTTTTCATCATTTCGCGCAGTTCTTCATCATCCACCTGTTTTCCGGCGGTTTCCATGGCCCGGAGTAAGGTTGCTTCTGTATACGCTTTTGGCGGACTTGTTTTTCCCTGATGGATGAATGGTTTGTGCGGTCCTTTTTCCCCGGCTTTAAATTCGGGAATCAATTGTTCTTCCTCTTTTTCTTTTTTCTCGGTATCGTCTTTTTCTTTACTGTACACTTCGCGCCAGCCCAGTTCCAGAATTTGTCTGCCGGTTGTTTTAAAGGGAATGGTGCCAACCTGGCCTTCCACCAAAGTATTTGAGATTTTACATTCGGGGTAAAAAACGGCGATAAACCGTTTCGCGACCAAATCATAAATCAACTTTTCTTCTCTGCTTAAACTGGAAGAAGGCGGGATTTCGGTCGGAATAATCGCGTGGTGATCAGTCACTTTGGTATCATCAAAAACAGTTTTAGATTTGGGAATCGGCTGGGCTAAAAGCGGAGCGGTTAATTCCCAGTAAAAATTCATGCTCTGCAGAATAGCCGGTATCTGCGGATGCAGACTTTCGGAAAGGTAAGTGGTATCCACACGCGGATAGGTCGTATGTTTCTTTTCGTATAAACTCTGAATATATTTCAACGTATTCTCCGCAGAAAAACCAAATTTACGGTTGGCTTCCACCTGTAAAGCCGTCAAATCAAAGAGTCTTGGATTTTTCTCTTTACCTTCTTTAATTTCAAAAGAGATGATTTCGAAAAGATTCTGTTTCAGGTATTCCAGCCCTTTTTCGGCTTTTTCTTTCGTTTTTAAACGGTCGATGGCCGCATTGAAAATGACGTCGCGGTATTTGGTTTTCAGTTCCCAGTATTCTTCGGTATTGAAGGCGTCAATTTCTTTTTGTCGCTGAACGATCATGGCGAGAGTAGGGGTTTGAACCCGTCCAATGGAAAGAACACTTTTGTTGCCGCCAAATTTTCGGGTGAACAAACGGGTGGCGTTGATTCCCAAAAGCCAGTCGCCAATAGCGCGTGCATTCCCGGCCTGATAGAGGTTATGATAGTCTTCCGAAGGTTTCAGGTTGGCAAATCCTTCTTTAATGGCCACTTCGGTCAGTGAAGAAATCCAAAGTCTTTTGATGGGCTTTTTGCATTTCGCTTTGTGCAGAACCCAGCGCTGTATCACCTCACCTTCCTGCCCGGCATCCCCGCAATTGATGACTTCTTCGCAATCAGCAACTAGTTTTTCGATGATTTTAAACTGTTTTTCAACCCCCGGGTTTTCTATTAATTTTATCCCGAAAGGCTCCGGAATGATGGGAAGGAAAATAAGGTTCCACGATTTAAGATGCGGACTGTAATCATGTGGTTCTTTGAGGGTACAAAGATGACCAAACGTCCAGGTTACCCAATAGCCGTTGCCTTCGAAGTATCCCTGTTTGGGTTGGTCGGCTCCCAAAACTTTGGCAATATCCCGGGCAACACTTGGCTTTTCAGCAATACATAATTTCATAGTTCAGCTTCATTTTTTGGGCGACTGCAAATTTCAGTAATTTTTTCTAAACTATGGGTTCAAACCTGGGAAAAGAAATTCTTTCTGATTTCAAAAAAGGGTTTAGAAAACCGAAAGCTTAATGGTGGCCTTTAAACTGTAATTTTAACACCAACGCCAGGAATGTTTTTACAAAAGCGCGTCTGTTTAAATTTGTTTTAAAAACTGCAAGAATCAAAAAAGCGATAATCTTTTTTTAAGTTTTTCAAATGAACTAACAATTGTATTTACATTTCCAGAGAAAATCTTAATAATTTTAATTTTTTAACACCAATAACACGAACAATAATAGTTGTCTGTAAAAGCAGGTAATCTTTAAGTATTCCCACCAAAAAAACGCTCCCGAAAAATTCAGGAGCGTCAGTATTTTTAAATGAGTGGATTACAGATTCATAAAAAATTTCGGATTGACCGGCGTGTTGTTTTTGTGAACTTCGTAATGAAGATGAGGTCCGGTGGAACGGCCTGTATTGCCGGATTTTGCGATTACATCATTTACCGTTACCACATCATTTGCTTTGACCAGTATTTTAGAAAGATGGCCGTAGAGGGTATCCAGACCATTTCCGTGCGAGATAATGACACAGTTTCCGTAGCCGCTTTTTTCGCCGGCAAAAATTACTTTTCCTGAGGCCGCGCTCCGCACGTCGGAACCGTGAGCCACCGCAATGTCAAGCCCTTTATGGAATTTCATCTGGTCTTTTTCGGAGGGGGCGTTATTTTTCTCGGCTAATGGTTGGTTTGGATTGGGAACGATCATTTTTTTAGTCACATTTCCTACGCTGTCTTTTACTTCGATGTACTGTGGTTCAGCTTTTACGGAATGCACGGACGCCAACATCACCGTTTTTTCCGGGAACGGATTTTTTCTTTTTCCAAATTGTGAGGAAATGTAGCCGTCGGTAGGGATTCCCAAAGGAACCTGTTGTAATTTCTTCTGCAAATCCACCAGATACTGGCTGTACCGGTTGGTTTGTTTTGCCAGATAAACCGTATTGGAAATACTGTCTTTTGCGAGCATCTCTATTTTACCGTCAGATAAATTCTTTGCGGCCAAAAAGGAATTCAGTTCCCGGACGGTGTGGTCAACTAAAGTCAGGTTGTTCTTTAACTCCAGGTAATCGATGCTGTCTTTTTCAGTTTTAACCGGTACTAAATTGACCTGGTACGATTTATCGTCTTTTTCCGAATAGAGCTTTCCGATAAAGAGAGCCTGTCCGAAAATGACCAATACCAGGACTCCGAGGATTAAACTGATGTTTTTTTTACTGCTTATAAAATTCTTCATTATTAAACACTTAGTTGTCAAAAAATTGAGACTGCAAATTTATAAAATATTTTTAAAAGCTGTTTTTCTTGCGGGCACTGTGCGGGATGATTTTGTTCAGTTTATTACAAAACAATTGTTTGTCCTATTTCAGAAACCTTTAATATCTTTGTGCGGAAGATTCCCGTTTGTTCAGAACTTCTGAACAGCACCAAAGTTTTTTTAATTATGACAAAAAAGAAAGCCCCAAAATCGCAGACTCAGAACATTCCCGTTGGAGTAGTAGGAAGTGGTAGTTTTGCAACCGCAATCGTGAAAATGTTGGTCGAAAACAGCAAACTGGTTCACTGGTGTGTGCGGAATGAATATGTAAAAGGGGCTATTGAGCAACGCGGTCATAATCCCAATTACTTAACCTCGGTTTCTTTTGATCAAAAAAATCTGAAGGTCACTACCGATATCAATGAATTGGTCTCAGCGTGTGAAGTAGTGGTTCTGGCAACGCCGTCCATTTATCTTTCAGATGCAATGGATAAAATGACCTGCGATTACGGGGATAAAATTTTTGTTTCTGCCATTAAAGGAATTGTTCCCAAGGTAAATGATGTTGTGGCGCATTACCTTCGTGATGAATTTAAAATAGGCTTCCGCAATCAGGCGGTAATTGCCGGTCCCTGTCACGCGGAGGAAGTAGCTATGGAAAGGCTTTCTTACCTTACCATTGCCGTTGCGGAAGCGGAGGTTGCCGATAAATTATTTTCTCTGTTTTCTTCTGACTTTATCAATGTTCATTGCAGCAAAGATATTTTAGGGAATGAATACAGTGCGATTCTGAAAAATATTTATGCTGTTGGCGCGGGAATTTCTAGCGGTTTGGGATATGGCGATAACTTTACGGCTGTTTTTGTTTCTAATGCGGTACGGGAAATGGAGATTTTCCTGGAAGCAGTGTATGAAGTTCCGCGGGATGTGAATGAGAGCGCTTATCTCGGTGATTTACTGGTGACGGCGTACTCGCTGTTTTCCCGTAACCGGAATTTAGGAAATCTCATCGGAAAAGGGTACACGGTAAAATCGGCCATTCAGTCGATGAACATGATTGCCGAAGGATATTACGCAGCTGATTCAGTGTATCATACGGCAAAAAGCAAACAACTGAAAACACCGATTATCGATACCATTTACGGTATTTTATACAAAGAGAAAAATGCCGAAACTGAATTTAAAAAATTAACCTTACTCTTAAATTAGTGAAAACCAAGACTAAATATAGTGCGCAATCCTATTCAGTTTTAGAAGAGCGGTTGAATATTTGGTCTCATTTTATCGGTTTGCTCCTGAGTATCGTGGCATTCATTTTATTGGTGTTTCGCGCACTGGATTTAGGAAGTCAAAGGGCTCTCATCAGTTTTTCGATCTTTGGTCTGAGCATGATTGTCCTTTATCTGGCTTCTACATTATATCACTCCTCCAAAAATCCGAAAAGAAGATACCGCCTCAATATCTTTGATCACGCCGCGATATATGTTTTAATTGCCGGAACTTATTCGCCGTTCGCTTTGGTCTCGCTGAATGGCCACGAGGGGTATACGCTTTTTGCGGTCGTTTGGGGAATTGCCCTGTTTGGCGTCATTTTTAAAATTTTCTTTACAGGAAGATTTACCGTTTTATCCACTGCTCTTTACGTCGGAATGGGCTGGTTGATTATTTTCAGTTTTGACAGTCTGATGTATCATCTGGATTTCCGCGGATTGGTTTGGTTGCTCTCTGGCGGCATTTCCTATACCATCGGTGCGGCTTTGTACAGCATTCACCGGATAAAATTCAATCACGCCATTTTTCATCTGTTCGTTTTATTAGGAACGTTCTGTCATTTTATGTCGGTGTATTTTTATGTAATTCCTGTGTCCGGGAAGTAAGATCCTGTTTGTTTTCATCTAAGATCCTTTTTAAATTTGCTTTAAACATTCTCTTAGAGCCTGTTTAAAAAGGATAAAAATAGTTAAACCGCAAAATGAGCAAAAGAAAATCTAAAAAGAAAACACTCTAAAGACCAAAAAAGACAACTTTTTTGGACAGTTTCCTTATTTGCTCTTTTTGAAAAACTTAAAAGAAATATCCCTTTTGTGCCTTTTGTGGTTTTTACACAAATTTAAACAGATTGTAAAATAAGACAGTAGCATTTCAGTGCAGATTCAGTATTCTGAATTTTAACTGATCAAATCCAGGCGGGCGGTTATCCTATTTTTTTATAAATAACGGTTTAAGGAATTTTTAACAGCTTTTGTTTGAGCTAAAACAAAACTTTTACCGAAATTCGTTATCTTAAAATAGAATGATATGCCTACATCAGCCAATTATAAAGCCCTTCAATCCCATTACGACGTTGTTTTAATCGGCGGGGGAATTATGAGTGCCACCCTCGGAACCATGCTTCATGAACTTGATCCCAACCTGAAAATTGTGATTTTTGAAAGACTCGGCCGCTTTGCCCGGGAAAGTTCAGCGGCGTGGAATAATGCAGGAACAGGACATTCTGCCTTCTGTGAACTCAATTATACGCCGGAGAACGAAGAGGGTTCCATCGATATTTCCAAAGCTGAAAGTATTGCCGAACAGTTCGAAATTTCGAAACAGTTCTGGTCCTATTTACTTTCTAAAAAATATATTGACCGGCCAAAAGACTTTATTAATTCCTGTCCGCACATGAGTTTGGTTTTCGGAAAAGATGATGTTGATTTTTTAAGAAAGCGTTACGAAAAAATGATTCAGTCTGAATTATTTAAAGGAATGGAATTTACCACAAACCACGACAAACTGCGCCAATGGATTCCTTTAATTATGGACAAAAGAAAAGATAACGAAGTTCTTGCAGCCACGAAAATGGATTTGGGAACCGATGTCAATTTCGGAACATTAACGCGGAAAATGGGACGGTTTTTAGCAGAAGATTCCCAGACCGATGTTTATTTATACCATGATGTGAAAGATATTGATCCTTTGTCTGACGGAAAATGGTCGGTGAAAGTCAAAGACCGGATGCATTATAAATTGAGCGATGTCACCGCCGATTTTGTATTTATCGGTGCCGGAGGTTACGCCCTTCCGCTGCTCGAAAGTTCCGATATTCCCGAAAGTGAAGGTTATGGCGGATTTCCGGTTTCCGGCCAGTGGCTGGTTACCCATAACCCGGAATTAATCGCAAAGCACCAGGCAAAAGTCTATACCAAAGCCGGTGTGGATGCTCCGCCAATGAGTGTTCCCCATTTGGATCTGCGGATTATCGACGGAGAAAAAGCGCTGCTCTTTGGACCGTTTGCCGGATTCTCTACCAAGTTTTTGAAGGAAGGAAGCTACCTGGATTTACCGGAAAGTGTCAATCAAAAAAATATCAAATCCCTGTTTGGCGCATGGTGGCATAATCTGCCGTTGACGAAATATCTCGTACAGCAGGTCGCGATGACCAAAGTACAGCGCATGCAGCATTTAAGAGAGTTTGTAAAAGATGCGAAAGCAGAAGACTGGGAATTGAAAATTGCGGGACAAAGAGTTCAGATCATTAAAAAAAGTGAAGAAGAAGGCGGAAAATTAGAATTCGGGACAGAAGTCGTTGTGAATAAAAGCGGAACGATCGCCTCCCTGCTTGGTGCTTCTCCCGGGGCTTCTACGGCAGCATTTGCAATGCTTCAGGTCTTAGAGAAATGTTTTCCTGAAAAAGTGCAAAATGAATGGAAAGAAAAATTAACAGAAATGATTCCGACCTATGGACAGAAATTGGCAGATAATCCCGAACTTATCAAAAATATAAGAAAGTATAGCAAAGAAATACTCGAACTCGATAATTAGCAATTACTCATTTCCATTACCCATTGCTTATTTAAAAATGACAACCATTACCAAACCCAAAATTTCACCGGAACTGCTGGCAGCACTTCAGCCCAAAGTAGAACTGGAAAAGCAGGTCATCGTACACTGCTGTTTTCCGGCGACTCCTTTTTTGGATATGCTGATCCGTATCTGGCCATCTACCTTTCTGATTGATGAGAGCTTGGGACATAAAAGCACTTTGATTCACCACGAGAATATTTCTCTTTTTCCTTACTGGACAGAAGTCCCACCCATGAAAGATTATTGGTTTACCCTGGTTTTTTCCGGGTTGCCAAAAGCGTGTACTAATTTTGATTTAAAAGAAGAAATTCCGGAAGAAGGTGGATTCTGGATCAAAAATATTAAAAGAAATAAAACCGATATTTATAAAGTAAAAATTAATTAGAATGAAGAAAATCTATTTCCTGTGGATGATTCCCTTTTTGCTGGGAAGTTGCAACTCGCGATATGACGTAGTTTCAGTAAATAAAATGAACAAAGAAAGAAAACAGATTGCCCAGGATTTTGTTGAAACCTATTTTAAAAAATGTGAAAATAAAGACTATTCTGCATTTGAAGGATTTAACATTTCGAAAAAATTCCAGGCAAAGTTGTCCCCGGATTCCCTAAAAAGATCCTGCAATTACCTTTATTATAAAAATGGAAAAGTAACAGTAGAAAAGTTGGTTTCTGCCCATACTACAAAGTCGCCCAAAGATTTCATGGATGTTTTAAATTTTAAATTAAAGACTGAAAAATCTACAGAACCGGTTTATCTGCATCTCGGAATGTACCGGGATCAGAATTATATCGAAATGCCTTTTTACGTTTCTGCAGACGAAAGTTACTACGAAACCATCAGAAAAAAATACTACAAGAAATGAAAAATTTCTTCATTCTAATGATGGGTTTTCTGCTGACCTCCTGCGTTTCAAACATTCAGGAAAAGGAGTTTTCTGATGTTGAAAAGTTTCAGACAGAGTTGAACGCAGAATATTTAAACCCAAAGGAAACTCCCTTGAGGGGAAGTAATTTTACCAATTTCAAAAAGCATCCTTTCTTTCCTGTTGATTTAAAGTACCGCGTTTCTGCCAAATTCATCAAAACTGAAAATCCAGTAGCTTTTGAACTTCCCACGTCTTCCGGAAAAACCAGAACCTATCGGGAATTCGGCAAAGCGACATTTGTTTTAGATGGTCAGGAATTAACTTTAACGCTTTATCAAAACTTAGCATTAATAAAGACGAAAAAATACAAAGACTATCTATTTCTTCCCTTCCGGGATTTGACTAACAGCAAAGAAACCTATGGTGGCGGGAAATACATGGATTTGAAAATCCCGAAAAACGATGTCATTATTTTAGATTTCAACAAATCCTACCAACCCTATTGTGCGTATAACGCTTTCGATTACAACTGCCCGATTGTTCCGGCGGAGAATTTTTTACCGGTCAGAATTGAAGCAGGCGTTAGGTATGAAGATGTTTATCACCATTAAAATATCGGGCAAGTCTGGCGGCGCGGCGTAATTTGGCTCGATAGTTTCTATTCTTTAATATTAAACTTATGCTATGGAAGTTTCTCTTAAAAATCAAGTCGCCATAATCACCGGTTCTTCCAGCGGAATCGGAGCCGGGATTGCCCAGTCGATGGCAGCATCAGGCGCTACGGTTGTCATTAATTATCCCTCAGAAGGTTCTCTGGAAAAAGCCAGTGCCATTCTGAAAAAAATCACCAATAATGGGGGAAATGGAATCGTTTACCAATGCGATGTTTCCAAAGAAGACGAGGTTGTAAAAATGTTTCAGGAGGTTGTAGAACAATTAGGTACCGTTGATATTTTAGTTAACAATGCCGGAATTCAAAAAGATGCGAAGTTTACCGAAATGAATTTGGATCAATGGAATGCCGTGATTGGGGTTAATTTAACCGGTCAGTTTTTATGCGCCCGGGAAGCCGTGAAAGAATTTCTCAGAAGAGGAATTGATCCCTCCCGTTCGGTCGCCTGCGGAAAAATCATTCATATTTCATCCGTACACGAAATTATTCCCTGGGCTGGCCATGCCAATTACGCGTCGAGTAAAGGGGCGATCAGGATGTTGATGCAGACTTTGGCGCAGGAGTATGGCGCAGATAAAATCCGCGTGAACTCCATTTGTCCGGGCGCGATTCAGACTTCAATCAATAAAGATGCGTGGCAAACATCGGAGGAATTGAATTCTTTGCTCAAACTGGTTCCGTATAACAGAATTGGTCAGCCTCAGGATATTGGGAATCTGGCGGTATTTCTGGCGAGCGATCTGGCAGATTATATTACAGGAACCAGTATCTTTATCGATGGAGGAATGACCACGTTCGAATCTTTCTCAACGGGCGGATAAATTTTCCTTTTTTTAAGGATTGTAAAAAATTTTCAAGATTTTTATAAGGTGGTTTTGATCATCAGTAAAACTGCCTTTCTCACTGCATAATCATTGTTTCCGATGGAAGAATTTCTACATAACCATTGGCTTTAAAACTCAAAACAGGATGACTGAAGAAAATAAAAGACTCCCCGATATTGCCTGGAAAAAATGGGGTCCGTACGTCAGCAATCGCGAATGGGGAGTGGTTCGCGAGGATTACAGTGCCGATGGTGATGCCTGGAATTACACCAGCCACGATACTGCCGAAGCAAAAACTTACCGCTGGGGCGAAGAGGGAATTTGCGGAATTTCTGATGATAAACAGCTGCTCGTTTTCTCCTTAGGTCTCTGGAACAAAAAAGACAGCAGGATCAAAGAGCGGCTGTTCGGCTTATCCAACAGCCAGGGAAATCATGGGGAAGATGTGAAGGAATATTACTATTATCTGGACAATACGCCCACGCATTCTTACATGAAGATGTTGTATAAATATCCTCAAAACGCTTTTCCTTATGAAGATTTAATCCTTAAAAATGAACAGGCCGGAAAAGAAAATCCGGAATATGAACTCATCGATACCGGGATTTTTGACCGGAATGAATATTTTGATATTTTTATTGAATACGCCAAATCTTCTCCCGAAGATATGCTTATCAAAATTACGGTGACCAATAAATCGTCGAAAGACGCTCCTTTGATTCTTCTGCCCACCATCTGGTTCAGGAATACCTGGAGTTGGGGTTACGATGATTACCGGCCTCATTTAAACGCGGTAAATTCGGATCAGATTGCAGTTAATCATAAAGAATTAACCATAAAAAACATCTACGCTAAACAAACTTCTGACGTTCTTTTCTGCGATAATGAAACCAATTATAAGCGGTTATTTCAGTCTATAAATGCCGGAAAATATTGCAAAGACGGCATCAATGATTTCATTATTAATGGAAATGAAAACGCCATTAATAATGAAAATAATGGCACCAAGGCCTCTTTCTTTATCGATGAAACAATCCCTGCAAATTCGACACAGGTTTTTGAATTCCGGTTATGCGACCGGGATCTTGACCAGCCGTTTGCAGATTTTGATGTAATTTTTTCACAGCGGAAAACAGAAGCCGATGATTTTTATAAAGAGGTACAGAAGGGCGTAAAAACCGATGATGAAAAATTGGTACAGCGGCAGGCGTTCGCGGGAATGTTGTGGAGCAAACAGTTTTACCATTACAATATTGAAAAATGGTTAGAAGGTGATCCTGCTGAAATCCCGCCCCCGAAATCCCGAAGACATATCCGCAATGAAAATTGGGAGAATTTTAATTCTCTGAATATCATTTCGATGCCCGACAAATGGGAATATCCGTGGTTTGCGACCTGGGATCTGGCCTTTCATACTTTGAGTTTTTCTATTATCGATGCTGATTTTGCCAAACAGCAGTTGAAACTGTTGACCCTCGAATGGTTTATGCATCCGAACGGTCAGTTGCCGGCATATGAATGGGATTTCAGCGATGTCAATCCGCCGGTTCATGCCTGGGCAGCTTTCAGGGTTTTTAAAATTGATGAAGTCCTCAAAGGAAAACCTGACCTGGAATTTCTGGAAGGGGTTTTTCAGAAACTGTTGATGACCTTCACTTGGTGGGTCAACAAAAAAGACAATAATGGAAATAATATTTTCGAAGGCGGCTTCCTGGGTTTAGACAATATCGGAATTTTCGACCGAAATGAAACCCTGCCGTATGGGGAGAATTTAGAACAGGCCGACGGTACCAGCTGGATGGCGATGTTCTCACTGAATATGATGAGAATCGCCATGGAACTGGCTTTGTATAATAAAGTATATGAAGATATGGCCACCAAATTCTTTGAACATTTTTTAAGTATTGCCAATGCACTTGACAATATGGGAGAAAATGATTTTTCGCTGTGGGATGATCAGGACGAGTTTTTTTATGACGCGCTGCAGTTGAAAGACTGTACCAATATGTTTATGCGGATCCGTACCATCGTAGGTTTGATTCCCATGTTTGCCGTAGAGGTCATCGATGAAGAAATGCTCGATAGATTACCCGCTTTCAAAGAAAGAATGGACTGGGTCTTGAAAAACAAACCGAAGTTGGCTGCCCTCGTTTCCCACTGGCAGGTGAAAGGCGACGATTCCAAACATTTACTTTCTTTACTGAGAGGCCACCGGCTGAAAAAACTGCTCGAAAGAATGCTGAATGAAAAAGAATTTCTGAGCGATTATGGCGTGCGGGCTTTATCAAAGGAATATGAAGAAAATCCGTTTCATATTAATTTAGACGGAACCGATTATACCGTGAAATATCTCCCGGCAGAAAGTGACAGCGATATGTTTGGCGGCAACAGCAATTGGCGGGGACCCATTTGGTTTCCCATTAATTTTTTAATTATTGAAAGCCTGCAGCGCTTCTTCTTTTATTACAGTCCCGATTTTAAAGTAGAATGCCCGACCGGCAGCGGAAATTACCTGAATTTAGATGAGATTGCAGATTTTCTGGGAAAACGGTTGGCTGCGATTTTTTTAATGGATGAAAACGGGAAACGTCCTTTTAACAGACAATATCCGAGATTTCAGGAAGATCCAGACTTCAAGGATTACATTTTGTTTTATGAATATTTTCATGGTGATAACGGCCGTGGAGTAGGAGCATCGCACCAAACCGGCTGGACGGGCTTAATCGCAAAAATTCTGCAGCCACGGTTTTCTAAAATTCCGATGGAAAAAGTGCAGACGGAAATGCCTGATCAATCTGGTGTAAAAATTGATGCTCCATAAGGGAATCTTTAACTTAAAAATCATGGAACCAACTGATAAAAATAAACCCGCACCCATCGTAATTATTGCAATCGCTGTGATTGTCCTGATGATTATTTTCTATTTTATTCTCCTCATGTATTTCCCGAATATGTTCGAAAGTTTAGATATGGGAAAAAAATAAACCTGAAGAAATAAATGATGGATGTTTCAGAGCCTGTCTCAATTTGCTTAAAAAAAGAAATTTTCTTTTTCTTCAACCGTAAAGGGTGGAAAAGAAATGAAGAGAAATTAAGATTTTATTCGGGATTGCTGCGCAGATCTTCCTGAACTTTTTTGCAGCGTAAAAACTTCAGGACAACTGTTGACTTTATGACTATGCGGTTTAAAAAATAATTCACACCATCTTTTGCCACCTTTTGAATAACGAATTAAGATAAAGCTTTTGCCTCTTTTGCGGTTTTAAAAAAACTAGTATGCCTGTTTATTTTTAAACATTAAGACATGAAGAGAAATTAAGATTTTGTCCGGGATTACTGCGCAGATCTTCCTGAACTTTTTTGCAGCATAAAAACTTAAGAACAACTGTTGACTTTGTGACTATGTGGTTGGAAAAATAATTCACACCACCTTTTGCCACCTTTTGAAAAATAAATTAAGATAAAGCTTTTGGCTCTTTTGCGGTTTTAAAAAAAAACTAATATGCCTGTTTATTTTAAATTAAGAAATGAAGAGAAATTAAGATTTTATTCAGAGAATGGAAATGAATGATAGCATTAAAACTTAAACAGACTCTAAGTTTTAGAGTCTGTTTAAATTTAGTTAAACTACATTTATATTTTTGCCAGAAATTCCTCAAAAGCCGGAAATACAGAAACAGTTCCATCGGCCAATATTGTTTTGAGCTTTAAAATTTCTATTTGATTGATGGAATTTTCATCGAACGGCTTTTGCACGCGGACATAATTTTCGGTGAAACCGAACATGATTCCGTTTTTATTTTCATGCTCCCAAAGGACAGGAAGTGTTTTTCCAAGCTGGGTTTCGTAGAAAGCCATTTTCTTTTTCTCTGAAAGAATTCTCAGCATTTTATTTCTTCGCTTTCTTTCAGGAATTGGAATAACACCTTCCATTTCTGCAGCTTCTGTATTTTCTCTTTCTGAATAGGTAAAGACGTGGAGATAAGAAATAGGTAATTCATTCAGGAAATTATAAGTTTCCAGGAATTTTTCCTCTGTTTCTCCGGGGAATCCTACGATGACATCAACTCCAATACAGGAATCGGGCATCACCTGGCGGATTTTAGCCACCCGGTTAGTGTAGATCCCCGTCAGGTACCGGCGTTTCATTTTCTTTAATAAATCATCGCTTCCACTCTGTAAAGGAATATGGAAATGAGGCACAAAACGCTTGCTTTTCGCCACCAGTTCTATGCTTTCGTCTTTCAATAAATTCGGTTCAATGGATGAAATACGGATTCTTTCAATGCCTTCCACCTGATCTAATTCTGAAATTAAATCCAGAAAAGTATGTTCATGTTTTTTGTTTCCAAATTCACCTTTTCCATAATCGCCGATATTCACACCAGTTAAAACGATTTCGCGAATTCCTTTTTGGGCGATTTCAGTGGCATTTTTTACGACATTTTCTATGGTATCGGAGCGGGAAATTCCTCTGGCCAAAGGAATCGTGCAATAGGTACATTTGTAATCGCAGCCATCCTGTACTTTCAAAAAAGCGCGGGTTCGGTCGCCAATCGAATAACTTCCGATGAAGAAATCAGCTTCATCAATTTCGCAGGAATGAATGATTCCGTGGTTTTCTGATTTCTGCAAATCATCCAGGTAACTCAAAATATTGAATTTTTCCCTGGCTCCTAAGACCAAATCAACGCCTTCAATTGCAGAAATTTCTTCCGGTTTCAATTGGGCATAACATCCTAAAATAACGACCAAACCATCGGGATTGGCTTTCATAGCACGCTTTACATGAAACTTGCATTCGCGGTCTGCATTTTCGGTCACCGAACAGGTATTGATGATGTAGACGTTGGCGGGCTCATCGAAATTGACTTTCTGGTAACCGGCACCAGTAAGCTGACGGGCAATGGTTGAGGTTTCTGCAAAATTGAGTTTGCAACCTAAAGTATGAAAAGCGGCGGTTTTTAAGTGTAAGTGTTCCATAATTGAATGGTGCAAATTTAAAGATTATTTTTTTTGCAGGAAGGTAATTGGTGAGAACTTGGTTTTTGAGTGATTGGGTTTTGAGTTTTTTGAGTTTTTTGAGTTTTTGAGTGGTGATGTGGTGAATGGTGATTTGATGTTGTGATCAGGCGGATGTAAAAATAAGACGGTATGTTTTCAAAGCTGGGCAGTCTTGTGTAATTTGTGAGGGGGTTTTTGGTTTAAATTAGAAAAGAATCCAATGTTTTTTAAAACGGATTGAGGGATTGAGCAATTGAATTCAGATTTTTGTTGAGCGGAAAGACTTTATTATAAGGAGTTTAGTGGATCAAAATTGGACAAAGTAATTATTAACAATAATTTAATAAACCATCGATATAATTATGATAAATAAAAAACGTATCTTTGCAGCCAATTTATAGACGATCTTTTACATGAATTTATTTACGGAGACCAATTTAAGCCCTGAAATCTTGAAGGCAATTGGCGAAATGGGCTTTATTAGCCCAACAGAAATCCAAAAACAGACTATTCCTTTTATCTCTACAGATACACGCGATCTAATCGCACTTGCGCAGACGGGAACAGGCAAAACAGCAGCGTTTACGCTTCCGATTTTGGATATGATTGACGACGGGAGTCGCAAAATCCAATTATTGGTGCTTTGTCCAACCAGAGAACTTTGTTTGCAGATTACCAAAGACATTATTAATTATTCGAAATACATGCGGAACATCAAAACTACAGCAGTTTATGGTGGAAGCAGTATCAGTGATCAAATCAGATCGCTACGGGACAAACCACAGATTATTGTGGGGACGCCAGGTAGGGTGATTGACCTGATCAACAGAAAAGCCCTTGATTTCTCTGAAATCCAGTGGTTGGTGCTTGATGAAGCTGATGAAATGTTATCAATGGGTTTCAAAGATGACTTGGCAACTATTTTGAACGAAACACCGGAAACCAAACAGACTTTCTTATTCTCGGCAACGATGAATAGAGAGGTGGAAAGAATTTCTAAAAACTATTTAACGAATCCTCACCGAATTGTGGTGGGCTCTTTAAATGAGGTTAAGAAAAATATCAAACACGAATATTACGTGGTAGGGTACAGAAATAAAAAAGAAGCTTTGAAAAGACTGATCGATGCAAATCCAAATCAGTATTCGATTCTTTTCTGCAGAACCCGTATGGAAACTCAGGAAGTCGCTGACTTCTTGATGCAGAACGGTTACGCCGCAGATGCACTTCACGGTGATTTATCTCAGGCGCAACGGGATACGGTGATGAAAAAATTCCGTTTGAAAAATATCGATATCCTGGTTGCAACCGATGTTGCCGCGAGAGGATTAGATGTAGACTCACTGACCCACGTGATTCACTTCTCTTTACCTGATGATCCTGAAGTATTTGTTCACCGTAGCGGTAGAACAGGTCGTGCCGGAAAAGACGGTATTTCAATTGCATTGATTAAACCGGAGGAATCCAGAAAGTTAAAGCAGATCAAACAATCTACCAAGATTGAAATTATTGAGAAGAAAATTCCGACCGGTAAAAAAATTATCGAAGCACAGGTTGCCGGCGTATTTGAAAAATTATTTACAGAACACGAAAATCTAGTTGAATTCGACAATGAATTGATTCCGGATTTATCAGCCTTTACCAAAGAAGAACTGGTACACCAGTTATTGCAGTTGCAGTTGAGAGACATGGCGCTTTATTATAAAGATAAAGACGATTTGGTGGATCAGAAATTCAACAGCGATGACCGTGGCGGTGACCGTGGTAGAGATCGCGGCAGAGACCGTGACGGAAGAGGCCGAGACCGTGACAGAGGAGACAGAAGAGATAGCGGAAACCGTTTCAGCAATAACCGTGATGGAGGAAGCAGAGATGGTGGAAACCGCGATTCCAGAGATAGAGACGGAGGAAACAGAGGCGAGTCCCGAGACAGAAAACCGAGAAGAAACGATGGAGATATGGTAAGGTTTTTCTTTAACTTAGGAAAACGGGACAACCTGAAAAAAATTGACATGCTTGAAATCATCAACAAGTCAACTGAAAAATCAAGAAAAAGACCAGATATTGGTAATATCGAAATCTTGGAAAAATTCTCTTTCTTTGAAGTAGAAAAATCATTTAAAGACGAAGTTCTTAAAGGATTAGAAACTCAGAAGTTTAAAGGAAAAGATATGAGAGCAGAAGAATCTAACTAATTTTTCTTTCTTATTCAATACAAAACAGTTTCATTATCATTAATGGGACTGTTTTTTTTTTGATTAACGTTTGTGGCCTGTTGATTGATGGAGTTGCTTTCTTTTGTTAGGAACTATTTCACAATGTTAATAAAGATTAATATTAAAATGAAAAACTTATCAGTCTTTTTCGGAAATTTGCAGCACTAATTATTAAATGAATTATAATGGGAATCGGAAATATTTTTAAAATGTTCCAGCCGAAAGACAAAGTGTTTTTTGTACTGTTTGAAAAAGTTGCTGAAGAACTGGTAGCGATGTCAAAAGAATTTCACGAAAGTTTACTCGATTTTGATATCAATGATGATACCATGTTGCAGCACATGAGTGATTACGAACACCGGATGGATGATCTCACTCATGAGATTTTCGTGCAGCTGGGAGAAAATTTTATCACTCCCTTTGACAGAGAAGACATCAGTCATTTGGCCAGTGGTTTAGATGATATTGCTGACTTTATGTATGCTTCTGCTAAATATATTTATTTATACAAAGCACCACTGGATCCTGCTTACACCGAGTTTACACTGTTGATTTACAAATCATGTCTCGAAGTTCAGCTTGCCCTTAAAAACCTGAACGATTTCAAAGATCCGAAAGCCGTTAAAGAATCCTGTATTAAAATTAACTCTTTCGAGAATATTGCCGATGACGTTTTAAGCCAGGCGATCGTAAAATTGTTTGAGACCAACGATGCATTATTGATTATTAAAGTAAAATCAGTTTTGGAATATCTGGAAACAGTGACTGACAAAGCAGAAGATGTAGCCAACACGATTGACAGTATTTTGATTAAATACGCCTAATCTATTCCCTAATTTACTATAAACAAAAGAATGGATTTACCGATTCTACTCATCATCATCATTGCATTAGCACTGATTTTTGACTATATCAACGGATTTCATGATGCCGCGAACTCTATCGCGACCATCGTTTCAACAAAAGTTTTAACTCCTTTCCAGGCAGTTCTTTGGGCTGCCGTCTGGAATTTTGCAGCCTTTTTCCTTGCTGCCTATGTAATCGGCGAATTTAAGATCGGGAATACCATCGCCAAATCAGTGAATACCGATTTCATTAATCTGGAAGTCATCTTTGCCGGTTTGGTTGCAGCAATCGCCTGGAATTTATTGACCTGGTGGTTTGGGATTCCTTCTTCATCATCGCACACCCTGATCGGTGGATTTTTAGGAGCAGCTTTAATGCATGCTTTGGTGACTGACTATCATCTTATCGCGTTGGCACAGCCCAACCTGGATGTCTTTGATAAGCTGATTCTATCCTTTAAGCAACTCTTTACACAAGACATTGTCAGGTATGATAAAGTGATTCCGATCTTTTTATTCATTTTCTTGGCGCCATTGATAGGTTCTGCGATATCCATTTTGATCACCCTGTTTATCGTCAATGTCTCCAAAAGATCCAGTCCCCGTAAAGCGGATAATGTCTTCAAGAAACTACAGTTGGTTTCTTCCGCCTTATTCAGTTTAGGACATGGTACGAACGATGCACAGAAAGTAATGGGAATTATCGGAGCAGCCGTTATTTTTCATCACACGCATACCTTACAGGATCCTGTTTACCTGGCTTTAGACAGTACCCACCAGTTCAACTATTTTGTAGAACATTATTTCTGGGTTCCTTTTACTTCATTTTTAATGATTGCTTTAGGAACAATGAGTGGGGGTTGGAAGATTGTAAAAACCATGGGTACCCGAATTACGAAAGTAACGCCCCTGGAAGGAGTTGCCGCTGAAACGGCCGGAGCAATAACGCTTTTCATTTCAGAACATTTCGGGATTCCGGTTTCTACCACGCACACCATTACCGGTGCGATTATCGGGGTAGGCGTTACCAAAAGGGTTTCTGCAGTTCGCTGGGGAATCACGGTAAGTTTGCTTTGGGCCTGGATTTTAACCATTCCAATTTCAGCCTTCGTGGCAGGACTTACGTACCTGATCGTGGTCTTTTTAAAATAATCAGGACTTTTTATAAAATTAGAGCCATTTCGAAAGAGATGGCTTTTTTTGTGGAACAAGTCGATAACAACGCAGTGATGGAGTGATTGGGTGATTGGTTTTTTGAGTGAGTGATAAATATTAAAGTTTGCAGATGATTTCGAATAATTGAAAATCAGCCAATTGTATTTCTTTAACAAACGAAGAGTCTTTGTCTCTCTTTAGTTGAATGTAGTTTTTAGTTCATTTAATTTAATCTTGCGATGCAAGACAAAGTTTAAAATGTTTTATTGTGTTTATCTTTTTGTGCCGCATGTAACTTTTTAATAGGGTGACCTGGACAATTGACACCATGTCCTGAAAAATAGGAATAATTCCGTAATTTTGCGGTATGAATCAAGATACGATCTGTGCGATTGCGACCGCAAATGGAGTAGGCGCTTTGGGAATTATCCGCCTTTCCGGAGGGGAAGCCGTGAAAATTGCGCAAAAAACTTTTAAAGGAAAAAATCTGGAAGAAGTACCGTCGCATACGGTGCATTACGGCTATATTGTGGATGGAAATAGCCAGGAGGCAAAAGGAAAGAACAAAGATGAAAGAACAAAGATAATAGAGGACAGACCGGAGACGGAAGATGTTGAGCAATTCACCATTCAGAATGAATCGTCCGTCACCCAATACCCGACATCCAGCGATACCGAAGAAATTATCGATGAAGTGATGGTTTCTGTTTTCCGCGCACCCAAAACCTTTACGATGGAAGATGTGGTGGAAATATCTTTTCACGGCTCGCCGCATATTGCAAAGAAAATTCTGGAAGTTTTGGTAAAACACGGCGCCAGGTTGGCGAAAGCAGGTGAGTTTACCATGCGGGCTTTTATGAACGGCAGAATCGATTTGGCACAGGCAGAATCCATCGCTGATCTGATCGCGTCGGAAAATGAAGCCTCGCGGAAAGTGGCTTTGAATCAGCTTAAAGGAGGAATTACAAGTGAAATCTCCATCTTGAGAAATGACTTGCTGAATTTTACTTCGCTCATCGAACTGGAACTGGATTTCGGGGAAGAAGATGTAGAATTTGCAGACCGTACCGCCATGAATAAACTGCTGCAGAATCTTCGGCATAAACTGGGCGCTTTGATCGAGAGTTTCCAGTACGGAAATGCGCTGAAAAATGGAGTAGAAGTGGCCATCATCGGGAAACCGAACGCAGGAAAATCCACACTTTTGAATGCTTTGCTGAAAGAGGAAAGAGCCATTGTGTCGGAAATTGCAGGAACAACCCGCGATACCATCGAAGAAGTGATTCATCTGAAAGGAACGGCTTTCCGTTTTGTGGATACCGCCGGACTTCGGGAAACGACGGATGTTATTGAGAAAATTGGGGTGACGAAAGCGAAGGAGAAAATTGCCTCCGCGAAAGTGCTTTTGTATCTCTACGATGAGCAGGATTCTACGCCTGAAGAAGTGATTGCGTTTGTAAAGGAATTTCACCGCGAGGATTTAAAAATTGTATTGGTGCATAATAAAGTGGATTTGACGAACGACGAAATTCCAAACGAATTTGACTCGACCTTAAATCTGGAATTGTTTCCGGACTATTGTGATGAGTTATTAAGGATTTCCGCACGGGATCAAACCGGAATTGAAGCCGTAAAAACAGTCCTGATCGATTATGTAGAAAATTTAAAAGACCAGGAAAGCAATGTGATCATCACCAATCAAAGACATTACGACGCGTTGCGGAAATCTCTGCAGTCTGTCCTTCAGGTAGAGGAAGCAGTAAGTTCCGGAATTCACACCGAACTCTTGGCGTATGAACTGAGAAACGCTTTGGAGCAGTTGGGCGAGATCTCCGGTGAGTTCACAAATGACGAAGTATTGGGGAATATTTTTTCAAAATTCTGTATCGGAAAATAAATTGCTTTTCTTTTGGTTTCTTTTGTGTTTTTTTGTTTGATTTACAGTAGTTTATGTGAATTTTATTTTCTCTTGTTAGCGTTTATTTTATATATTTGTACATCCCTCACTAGAAGTTATTTACCACTCTCTCAAAATTCCTTATTTCAATAAATTTAAAGCAGCTTTAGGAAATGCTTTTGATGAAGGTTATCTTACAGTCAATTATGCTGCAAAAATAAAATCATTTGAGCAAGTTGAAATCCAGAGGGAATACTTGATATTTGAGGAATTACAATCTCTAGCAAAAGCAGAATGTAATATCCAGTGCTAAAAAAAGCATTTTTATTTTCTTGCTTATCGGGATTACGCAGGTCAGATATTAATACTTTGACTTGGTCAGAAGTTCCTGATGAAGGTGAGTTTTCTAAAGTCAATTTTAGGCAAGAGAAAACAGGTGGAGTTGAGTATTTGTATATCTCTGCACAAGCCATAGAACTTCTTGGAGAACGGCAGGATCCTCAGGATCTAGTTTTCAGAGGGTTGAAATATGGGATGACTTACAACACTGAAATTATTCGTTGGTGTAATCGCGCGGCAGTTCCTAAACATATTACTTTTCACTCCGCACGGTATACCAATGCAGTTTTGTTATTAGAAAACGGAGCAGATATTTACACTGTTTCTAAGAGGCTTGATCATCGAGAATTGAGAACAACTCAAATTTATGCAAAGATCGTGGATTCAAAAATGAAAGAGGCGGCTGAGGTTATTTCAGAATTATATATTGAAATGTAGATGATAATTTTTTTTGTGTTGCAATTCAAATCCTAATTTTTGACTCTTAAACTTTTCATTAAAGCGAATTTAAATTCAGAGTAATAGTTTTTAATCTTATTTGATAGTGTTTATATTGTAAATGATTGATTGCATTGCGTATATGGTTTTTGATGTTGACTTTTGTTTAAATTAATTAAACGAAACAAATGGAAAAGAATGAGGTTATTCTGCACAAACTTAACCGAAGTGAAAAGCATATTTTCGCTCTCAAAGCTATTCTTAATGTTAGGATTTTTAAAATCCTATATCTATAAACTCATACATGAGAATTTAATTCCCTTTTCAAAACCTAATAGAAAATTCTTTTTTTGATAGGAAGAAAATAGATGAGTTTCTGCGTCAGAATGCAAATAAATCGAAAGAAGAAATAAACAGAGAAGCCATAGAGTTTTCTCTGAAAAATAAAATTTAACCCACGGAGCCACATTTTCATTAATTTTATGAAGAAAACTTATTTCTTGGCAATCCAATTTCATGCTCTTGGGGATAAGGTTTTCTATGCGTCATACTCACGTCTTCATGTAGGTTTCTTGCGGTTTCTAAAGATTTTTCTTGGTCCATCGAATATCGTGGGTCAGGTATAAAAGGCATTTTTGCCATCTTATGAATCGTTATTGTCGGAAAATGAAAATCTACTTCTACCGTACCCAACAATAAATAACAGCCGCCACCTTGAAAAGGATATTGTTCCAGAACATTGGGAAAATGAGCCGTGTCAAAATATTCACCCTCGGCATCGATCCAGGTTCCGAAAAACATGGTTCCTCGTTTGGTGGGAACATGTTTTCTTGAAATCAGATAAGCCAGCATTTTCACTTGTCGCTTATGATATGTAATTAAATCTTTAGCCATGACTCTTCCTCTGTATCGGGTTTGTAAGAGGTCAAAAGGATTGAATGAAACGGGAAATCCTAAGGTCTCAATTTCATCAAATGCATCTTCAAATGGGTTTCTTTTTATTTTCGGAAGTTGATAGTTTTTCTGAGGTTCGTCCAGTAATGTTGGATGTTTGAAAACCACTTTATGCTTTCCTAAAATAAATCTGGCTTCGATCAATAATTCGTATTTTTGTTTTCCTGTGAATCTGAATGCGCCGACGAAAATCAGAACCTGTAAGGTTTCGATACCCATTGGAATCCTTTTTGTAAAATTCTCTAAAGAAGTATAATGGCCATTTTCCTTTCTTTCTTCAGGAATCAATTCCGCTAACTTTTTTTCTAATTTTTCTATGTGCATTAATCCTAAATAAACATCAGTTCCATAGACAGTGGTCCTGAATTCACTGAAGTTCACACACGGATTATGAATGGTTGCACCGGACATTTTCGCTTCGTGAACATACACTTCGGTTCGGTAAAATCCGCCACCATTATTAATGGCACACACCATAAATTCAATAGGGTAGTACACCTTCAAATACAAACTCTGATAACTTTCCACGGCATAAGAAGCAGAGTGGGCTTTACAAAATGAGTATCCGGCAAAAGATTCAATCTGTCTGTAAACCTCTTTTGATAATTGTTCGGGATGTCCGAGTTCTTTACAGGATTCAAAAAAATGATCTTTCACTTTTTGTAATGCCGATAAAGACCTGCCTTTACCGCTCATCGCTCTTCTCAAAACATCACCATCGGGAGCAGATAGACCGCCAAAATGCAGAGCTATTTTAATCACATCTTCCTGATAGACCATAATTCCATAGGTTTCCCCGAGTTCCTTTTTAAATATATCATGAATGTATTCGAACTTTCTGGGATTATTATGCCGGAAAATATATTCCTTCATCATTCCGCTCTGTGCAACACCAGGTCGTATAATAGAAGATGCAGCTACTAAAACTTTATAATTATCGCATTTTAATCTTCTTAATAATCCACGCATCGCAGGACTTTCAATATAAAAGCAGCCAATGGTTTTTCCGATGCTCAAAAATTCATTGCATTTTGTTTCATCTTTTGAAATGGTGGTGTCTTTAATATCAATGATAATTCCTCTCTTTTCTTTGATCAATTCTACGGTGTCTTTGATGGTTCCCAATCCTCTTTGGGATAGAATATCGAATTTTTCCAAACCGATTTTCTCAGCCGTGTGCATGTCGAACTGTACAATCGGAAAACCTTTAGGTGGCATTTCCAAGGCTGAATAATTGGTGATTGGTTCTTCGGAGATTAAGATTCCACAAGAATGCATGCTTCTTTGGTTCGGATATTTTTCTAACAGTTTCCCATATTGGTGAACTAATCTGAATACCGAATTATCATCATGTTGATCCATAGGTTTTCGGGTCAGTATATCCAATTCTTCTTTTGGTAGTCCAAAAGCTTTACCTACCTCTCTGAAAATAGATTTGTATTTAAACTCCACATTCGTTCCGCAGAATGCTACATGATCCTTCCCATATTTATGGAAGATATATTCCAAAATAGTATCTCTGTTTTGCCAACTCCAATCGACGTCAAAATCAGGCGGCGTTTTTCGGTTAAGATTTAAGAACCTTTCAAAATATAAATCCAATTCCAAGGGACAGATATCTGTAATTCCGATGCAGTAACTTACAATGGAGTTTGCACCGCTTCCTCTTCCCACGTGCATAAATCCCATGCTGTTGCTGTACTGGATAATATCCCAAGTAATCAGAAAATAGGCACAGAAGTTAAGCTGCTCAATCACCGCCAATTCTTTTTCTACTCTTGCTTGCGCTTGAGAATGATCTGCTGAATATCTTTTGCTCAGACCTTCATAAGCTAGCTGCCGCAAAAGTTTAGAATCATTTTCCTTGCTTCCTGTGAAATGCTTCTTGTTTTTAGGAATTGAAAAATCAAAATCAAAGCAGCATTCATTGACCACGAATTTGGTATTCTCAATGATTTGCGGATAATATTTATATTTTTCTAAAAGCTGTTTCTTGTTCACAAATGTTTCGGTGTCTTTACAATAATCACCCTCTGAAAGTTTCGTGATTAGCGTATTATGATCGATCGCTCTCAATATTTTATGCAATTCATATTCTTCATCAGTTTTGAAGGTAACTGGATGCAGAATAACCATCTTGTGAACCAAGTTTTTCAGTTCAGATTGCATCAAAAGGTTTAGTTCATCCTGTCTGATTCCTATAAATTCATGATCCAATAATCTTTCGGGAATATTCTGTAAAGGATAAATAACAAAAGTGTTTTCAAACTCGGGATTCGCTTTAGGAATTAAAACTCCATCACAATTGTATGCAGTTAAAAGTCGGTTGATTTCCCCAATCCCTTGTTGATTCTTTGCCAAACAGAGATAATACAATTCATTTTCAACCCGTATTTCAGCACCTACGATGGGCTTAATGTTGTTGACAGTACATAATTTATAAAAATCATAGATCCCCGTAACCGCATTAATATCCGTCAAGGCCAGGGTTTTGATACGATAATCAAGAGCCTGCTGAACCAAATCCTCAACAGAAATAGTTCCGTACCGAAGACTGTGATAGGAATGACAATTCAAAAACATAATTAACTATTTTATTAAACCTGATGCTCTTCCTACACTGGCGGTACCAAATCTATTTTTAATTTTATCCATCGTTTGATACAGGAGATCAATTCTTCTGTGTCTTCAAAAAGATTCATCTGATGACAGCCTTCTACCAAACCGGTGAACTTTACCCCAATCAATCGAATTCTCATACGTCTGGGATATACTTTTTTGAAGAGTTCTAAAACATACCTGAGCAATGTGTGATCCGCTGAGGTATGGGCAATTCGGCACTGCTTGGTCTCGAATAACCTCAGTGACCAAATGAGATATATTGGAATAATATTCCATATCACCTTTGATGACTTTTGCTTCGGGACATAACCTTAATGCCATTTTAATGGACATCGCACTTCGAACGCCAAAATATCTCGCTTCATAAGAGCAGGATGCTACCAAACCACGGTCTCCACCTCCGATAATCACAGGTAGTTTCTCCAATTCAGTATTTTTAAGTCTTTCACAGGAAACAAAAAAGGTATCCAAATCCATGTGTACAATTGCACGATTCATTTTACAAAACTATCACTATTTGTATCAAATTTAATTATATTTGTTGCTATAAATTATACCAATGTCAATTTTATCAGATAACATGCGCTTTTTGAGAACGAAGCAAAAATTCTCCCAACAAAAAATTGCAGACATACTTTTTATTACACGAGGTCGTTATGCAAAATACGAGGATGGAAGCTCGGAACCACCGATAGAAATTTTAATGAGAATTTCAAAGTATTTCAGTATTAGTATTGATCTTTTAGTTGGCGTAGATCTTAGAAAATATCTTTTAGAAGAAATGCTCAATCTTCCTGATAATCGTATTTTAGTTCCGATAACGGTGGATACTTCAGGGAATAATCAAATTGAAATTATTCCACAAAAAGCTTCGATGGGTTACCTGAATGGTTACAGCGATCCTGATTATATCGAAAGTTTGCAAACCATTTCTTTACCATTTCTTAGAAACGGAAAATACCGTGCCTTCCCGGCAAGTGGCGATTCAATGCCGCCCTATAAAGACGGAACTTATATTGTCGGAAAATACGTTGAAAATTTAACTGACCTAAAAACCGATAAAACCTATGTTTTTATCACGATAAATGATGGAATTATTTATAAAAGATTTCAATTTCATGAAGGCAATTTCATCTGTGTAAAGTCGGATAATAGCTTTTATGAACCTCTAAAAATACCCCTCATTGAAATTAAAGAAATTTGGGAATTTGCATGTAGTATCAATACTGAAGAGTTTGATGCTGAAGAGTTTTCAGGGCAAAATGTTCGTGGTTTGTTTTTAGAATTAAAACAAGAAATTAAGAAGATTGGTCAAAAGCTTTCAAAACAAGATTAAGATTTAATAGCTATGTTTTAGTAAAGCTAGTGGAAAGTTCGGTGGTAATTGACTACCTAGATTCGGTTTAAAGTGGCCATGTAAATTCGGTTTAAATTGTCCACCTCTTTTTTTGGGTAAAAACGACTGTTTTTCATGTGCTAATTTGTATTCATATATAATTAATTTTCGGCTCTGTTTATTCCTCTTTTTTGCGCATCGATTCTCCCTTCAGTTCGAGGCGGTGAGATTGGTGAAGCAGCCGGTCTCAAATAGCATCAGCAATGTTTTTTTCACCAATAATATCATACTAACCCTGAACCGGGATCTGTTAAGTTACCATAAAGAAGCATTGTTATGACGGTCTTCATTGATTTCCAAAAGGGTAATAATTCTGAGTCTCAACAAAAGTAAAAAAAGTGATTTATGATTTTACAGGAGTCACTTCTGTTTTGGCCGGAATGTCGGGCGGGAAATCTCTGACGGTTTATTATGTTGCTGAAAACGGCAAGAAATAAAAATGTGAGTGCTGTGATGAGTTTTTGGAACAACGATCAGATAAATCCTGAAACCGGGCTTCCACCTCTTTTGGAACAAATGATTAAACTGCAATAATCTCATTACAGCTAAAAACTAAAGTTCCGTTTTATCCGGCGGAAAATTGGGAAGAAGTTAAAAAGCAGAACAAAAAAAAGCTTCGAAAGAAGCTTTTTTTATAGATTTACTTGATTACTTTGATATCTATCGCAGAAAGTCCTTTCGGAGATCTTTCTATTTCAAAGGAGACCTTGTTGCCTTTCTTTACCATTTCTTCGCAATTGTTGCTGTGGAAGAAAATGTTTTCTTTGTTTTTGTCTTCGGTAATAAAACCGTACCCTTTTTCACTTAGAAAGGTAACGATCCCTGATTTAATTGGGTTTTCAGCTTCAATGGGCGCTGCACCCAACTGAATGTTGCTTACATCAATTTTGTTATCGTTACTTCTGTCAGGAGGGGTGGTTGTAAATTGCCCGTTGACATCAACGTACATAATCATGTCGTCTAAGCCTTTTCCTTTGTCATTGCTTTCTTTGCGCTCCTCACGGCGCATTGCTTTTTCTTTTTGCTTCTGAAGTTTTTTCTTAAAGTTTTCTTTTTTGGAGAAAGAATCCGCCATATATTTTTTTAATTTTTAGATTATCGGATAAGGTACAAAATAAATTAACACAATGCAACATAAATGATAAATATTGCATTCCGCAGAGTAAGACAAGTCTGCTCTTTTAATGCCTTAAACTACCATGGATAAGCATAAAACCTGATATCACCTGGCGGTAAAATAAATAACGTACTGTACAGCCGAAAGTAATAGTCACCGGCTTAAAATTATTTTAAACATAATAAGAGACAATATAATAACCCGTGTCTTTTTGAACTGAAAAAAAATATCTCTCACAGATTTAAAATGTGTTTACTTTATTTTGTTTTAAGCTGCCAAATCAGCGGAAACTATTATTAAAGCCATATAGCCATATCAAAAAATACAATTTTTAATACTTAAAAGTACTTAAAAAATCTTTATATTCAATCTAAGATGGTCTTTTCGGCAACATAATTTTTACTTAAAGAAGAAAAAAACTGATGCGACTAATGTGGTTTAAAATAAAAAATTGAAAGACTCTAACACTATCTTACCTTTTCGAACAGAAAAAGTTTGCCGCCGGTAAATGCATAACGCTGCATTAGATTCCCTTCTAAAACCATCGTTTTACTGGTAACATTAATGATAGAAATATAATTGCCCGAATTGTATTTTAAATAATTTTCTTTGTTTTTCGTCTGAGGATTTTTGCCAAACTTAAATTTGTATTTCACCCAGTCTTCTTTTTCGGTCTGGCAATGGACCGGTTGAAATTTCTCTTTATTAGACTTGAATTCGATGACCTCAAAACCTTCTGTACATTCGCTTTTAAAATTATTTGTCGGATCACTGTCCTGCGCAAACCGCTCGTAGGTTCCGTTGTAAACACCTACCACTTTCCAGGTTCCGTTTAAACGGTCTTCATCTATTTTTCCCTCTGCTTTTTGAACGGCCCAGCTTATGCCTTTTACAGTTCCTTTCACAGCGGAATACCCGATTTTAGCAGTCGTAGTAACAATCTTTGCAGCAGTAGAAACCACGCAGGAAGTGAGCACGAAACTCAGTAAAAGTAGAAGTCCGATTTTATTTGTTTTCATAATAAATGTCTTTATTTGACTGCAATTTACAGTAAATTTTAGTGAGGAAAAACGAAAAGAGTTCATCTTTTATGGTCAGACCTCAAAATGGTAGAAAACGAACAGTAAAATTGAAGACCTTCGAAATGAATATGTTGCAATGATTCTACGCTAAAAAATGCCAGATTCTCGTGACCACAAAACAGACAGTCAATCCATAAATAACAGGCAGAATGGTCGCAACAAAAGTCCATTTTCTGCTGCCGGTTTCTTTATAAATCGTATAAATGGTGGTGCTGCACGGATTATGAAGCAAACTGAAAAGCATCAGATTAACCGCGGTAAGCGTCGTCCATCCTCCGGCGTGCAATAAATGGGCGATTTCTGAATCACTTCCTTCAAACATCACGCCTGCTCCGGCGCCTAGGGCAGTGTTTCCAATAGTTAAAGTAGTAAGCATTAATATTGTTGGAATTACAATTTCGTTGGCAGGGATCGCTACGATATAAGCCAGCAGGATAACGCCGTTTAAACCGAGAAACATTCCGAAAGGGTCTAATCCGGTAATCATCCACAGTGCAATACTTTGATCGCCGACCGTTATATTGGAGATGAGCCAAATTGCCGCTCCGGCCGGTGCCGCAAATACAACGGCTCTCCATAATACAATTAAGGTTCTGTCAATTAAAGAAGTGTAAACGGTTTGTAAAACATTCGGAGGTCGGTAAGGTGGAAGTTCTAAAGTAAAGAATGACGATTCTCCTTTTAATAATGTTTTTGATAAAAGCCAGGACGTAAAAAAGGTAAAGGCAATTCCCAAAACTGCAATTCCTATAACCGCCAACATCGAAACGGTGCCTGCCCATTGACTGGGAACCAAAACGCCTAAAAATATGGTTGCAATAATAATCTGAGTAGGCCATCTTCCGTTACAAAGTGAAAAATTATTGGTAATAATTGCAATCAGCTTTTCTCTCGGACTGTTGATGATTCTGGTTGCGACAACGCCGGCAGCATTACAGCCAAAACCCATACTCATCGTTAAAGCCTGTTTGCCATGAGCTCCGGATTTTTTAAAAATACGATCCAGATTAAAGGCGACCCTCGGTAAATAACCAAAGTCTTCCAGCAAAGTGAATAAAGGAAAGAAAATAGCCATTGGCGGCAACATGACGGCCACGACCCAAGCCGTACCGAGATAAACGCCATCCACCAGAAAACCATTGAGCCACCACGGAAAGTTCAGGTTGGTCGCACCGTTTTTCAAAAACGGATGAATGGTATCTAATAATAAAGACGCCAACATTTGGGAAGGATAATTGGAACCCACAATGGTAATCCAGAGGATAACGCCTAACAGCAAAAACATAATAGGAAAGCCCCAGATCCGATGCGTCACAATATGATCAATGGCTCTGTCAACCCGAAATGAACGTTTGGACTGATCAGAGGAAACAGAATCTTTAACCAACTGCGCTGATTGTGCATAAATACTTTCTACCAGGTCATTTCGATACTCATCGCCCAGTTCAGTCCGTAAATTTTCAGCGGTTTCTAAAACAGGATTCAAATTCTGCCCGGATATTTCAGCAGAAAGCCGTCCTTCTTTTAATCCGGTAATAATGCTTTCATCATCTTCCAGTAATCGGATGGCGAGCCAGTGGGCATTTGGTAAATTAGAATCTAACTGAGCTAACAGACTTTCGATTTCAGAAACGGCTTTTCCACTTTGAGCAGATAATTGAAATGAATGGTGTTTGGCCGTTATAAAAGTTCCGTTGGCAACCTGTTTAATCGCTGCTAAAAGTTCAGGAATTCCTTTCTTGGAACGCGCACTGGTTGCCACCACGGGAATTCCTAAATCTTTAGATAATGTTCTTACATCAATTGAAATTTGGTGGCGGCGCGCTTCGTCCATTAAATTGAGACAAAGCACCACTTTATCGGTAATCTGTAAAATCTGCAAAACCAGACTTAGATTTCTTCGCAAACGGCTTGCATCGACGACCACAACGGTAACATCGGGCTGCCCGAATAAAACAAAATCTCTGGCAACCTCTTCATCTTCTGAAGTCGATAAAAGGGAATAGGTCCCTGGTAAATCGACGATTTTATAGTGACGGTCCTGATAAGAAAAACTCCCTTCAGCGCGCACTACCGTTTTGCCGGGCCAGTTTCCGGTATGTTGTTTTAGACCGGTTAATGCATTAAAAACAGTGCTTTTTCCTGTATTGGGGTTGCCAGCCAGTGCAACCGTATAATCTGAATTTCCCGCGGAAATACCCATTTTCATGAGTTCTGCAGATGGATTTAATTCGCAGGTATCACATGCTGTTTTCATATGGACTCTTTTACTTCGATTAAAACGTTTTGTGCATCTTCATTTCGCAGGGAAATTAAGGTGTCGTGAATGCTGTAGGCAATAGGGTTTCCGAGCGGACTGATATTCTGAACGGTAATTTCTGAACCACGAACGAAGCCCAGATCTTGCAGCCGCTGTCTGACTTCCCGGCTGCAGTTCGTTGAGAGACCGATGATTTCGGCGATTTGATCTTTTTGTAATATACCTAAATTTTTACCTGGTTCCATCCTGTTTTTTTAAAACTTCTACTTCTGATTAGAAAGGCTAAAATACAAAATTAGATTAACCTAACAATATGTTTATTTAAATCTAACAAGTTTAAAAAAATGGATCGGTGGTTGTTTGAGATAAAAAGGATTTTTTCCGGCAGAAAAAATTGCCGGTTCACAACAAAATAAACAGCGGATTGAAGATTTTAAAGTAGTTTTTTATTTCCATAAAAAAGTCAAAGAGCCAATCAAGGTACGAAATAATTAAATGAATTTAAGTTAAAGATGATTTCTTTCACCAAATATTGCTGATAATTTCCCTGCGATGCTGCATTGTTATGGTATTGTTAAAAAAATGATATTTATTACCTCAAATTTAAAATATAATATATAATTTAGCCCGCCCTAATAGAAAGTAACTAGTGCTTTTTTTTGATAAGGGATATTAAATATTTTTATAATGACCATCAAAGGACAAATTGTTGAAATCCCGGAGAATTCTCCTCTTTACAAAAGAGAGATTTCTGCGTTTTTGTCGAAAAAAGAATCGCTTCTCTGGGAATCTCAGAAGAACAGGTATTCTTTATTTGATGGGTTTCTGGTGGGAGAACATGCTGGAGTTGATCATTTTAAAACAGGTCAGCGAAAAGGAATCAATGTAGGTGGAAAAAAAAAGCCGCTTTATGTGATTGCCATCGATAAAGATGAGAACCGTCTTTTTGTAGGCGCTGGCGAAAACCATCCCGGACTTTGGGCAAATGTCCTGTCGTTCCCGGAAACCTTTTTTCACTGGAACCGGCAAATATCATTTACTCCGAAAGAACGGGAGAACGGAATCGCAGTAGAAGTGCTGGCTTCAGCTGTTGAAGAGAAAATACCGGCGAAACTGTATATTTTTGATGATACCGTTTTTTTTGAATTTGACAAGCCAGCTTTAATCACTATTAGAGAAAATCCGGTCTCTGTTTTTTACCGGAATACAATCATAGCAAATACAATTAATTAATTATAACATGAAACTAAAACTATCTTTTTTAGCAAGTATCATTTCGTTTTTCGTGTACGCCCAATCCGCACCTGCGTATTATTCCGGCGTTAACTTCAATAAAACCAAAAATGAACTGAAGGCAGAACTTGCCACATTAATTACAGCTACTCACACCAAAACCATTTCTTACAGTGAGTTGCAAACCCTGATGAAAACCAGTGATGTGGATCCTGAAAATCCGGCTAATTTGCTTTTGATTTATGGTTCTCAGAGCTCAGGAACCCATCAGAGAAGCCGCCCTATTGGTGGGTCATGGAACCGGGAACACGTTTATGCAAAATCACAGGGAACACCAAATCTGGGAACTTCCGGTCCGGGAGCGGATGGTCACCACCTTCGCCCTGCCGATATTTCTTTGAACAGCAGCAGAGGACATTTATCCTTTGATGATGGAGTAGGTCCGTTGGCCGGAAAAACAGCACGTGGTGGCTGGTATCCCGGGGACGAATGGAAAGGGGATGTCGCAAGAATCCTGATGTATATGTATGTAAGATACAATACAAGATGTCTGCCTTTGGGAATTACCATGAATCCAAGTACATACTCGGCAGACTTCCCGGATATTTTATTGAAATGGAATGTCGAAGATCCGGTTTCAGCTTTTGAAATGCAAAGACAGAATGTGGTGGCAAACACGCAGAAAAACAGAAATCCATTTATCGATAATCCTTATTTGGCAACGGTAATCTGGGGTGGTCCCGCTGCAAAGAATACCTGGCCGGATACTTTCAATGGTGGCGGGACTTCAGGAGATACCGAAGCACCGTCAACTCCAGTGAATCTTTCGGTTTCAGGAGTAACTTCTTCAAGTGTTGCTTTAACCTGGACGGCTTCTACCGACAATATTGCGGTAGCAGGATATGATCTGTTTGTGGATAATATTTACAAAACAAGCGTATCTTCTAATAATGCGACAGTTACAGGATTAAACTCTGCAACCACTTATTCTTTCTATGTTGTTGCAAAAGATACTTCCGGTAACAAATCTGCAAATAGTGACACTGTTCAGGGAACTACCGAAGCAGGTACCAGCCCGGGAACAGGTACATCTTGTGGTACTGAAGATTTTGAAAATATTCCGTCTACAGGAGGTACTCCTCCGGCTTCTTCATACGGCGACAGAACGTGGTCTGGAAACGGTATCGTCTGGACAGCCACCAACGCAAGAACCGACACCCAGATCTATATCGACGGGGCGGGTAACAAAGCAATTTGTGTTAAAAAAGGAGTTTTGAAATCTTCTGTGATCTCAGGCGGTATCGGAACACTGAAAGTGAAAACCTATCTGCCGTTTGCTGATTCGGCAGGAAATTATATTCTTAAAATTAATGGCGTGGTAAAAGGTCAGATTCCTTATTCTAAAACAGCAAAGACCCAAACAATTGAGAATATCAATGTTGAAGGAAATGTTGTTATTGAATTGATTGACGAAGCGACAAGTAACAGAGTTTCGTTTGATAATCTTTCCTGGACTTGTTATTCTTCGATGGCGACTGATGATGTTTCGGCCAAAAACCAAAAGATTACCATTTATCCAAACCCTGTAAAAAACAATGAGTTTTTCATCAGCGGAATCGATAAAAATGAAACCGTAAAGGTTTATAGTTTGAATGGACAGTTGTTACAAACCATCAATAATGTTAATGACAAAGAAAAAGTGAATCTTAAAAAACTTCCAAAAGGAGTCTATTTTGTGACTACAAAAACACAGTCTGCTAAAATTATCGTCGATTAATTCAGGGATTTCCTGATTGGCAAATAGCAAACAGCAAGGCCGGGAGATTTTTCTTCCGGCCTTTTTGTATTTTAAATGAAAGAGATACTTAAACCCTTAAAACTCCGCGAAATCCTCTGGCAGCATAATAAGATTCAGCGCCGTTATGATAAATAAAAATGGTGTCATACCGAAAATCCCCAAACAGAGCACCGCCCAACTTCCTGATTTTTTCCGGGGTTTTCAGCCAACTCGAAGTTTTGGTATCAAACGTTCCGAGTTTTTGTAATTCCCGGTATTCTTCTTCATTCAGGATTTCAATGCCCATCGATTCTGCGGCATCAACCGCATTGTTTTTTGGTTTGTTTTCCTTCCTTTTATCGAGTGCTGCTTTGTCGTAACAGAAGCTTCTGCGGCCTTTCGGACTTTCGGCGGCACAGTCATAGAAAAGATATTCTCCGGATTTCGGGTCAACGCCCACTGCGTCCGGCTCACCGCCGCTGTTTTCCATCTGGAGTAAAGATTCGCATTTCTTTGGGTTTTTGGAAAGTTTATCCTGGATATCTTCCCATTTCAAATCCTGATGCCGGTTCAGATTTGACCCAAAACGTTCCTTTAAAATCTGGAAAAGTTCATCATAATTGTTTATTGCAGCCATGTTTTTTTACTATTTAATTTTTGATGAATTAAATTTTACTCAGTTGAGTATCGGTTCTTTCATTCTGTGCACATTATTTTAATCCTTAAAATTACGATGTTTTTTTTACTTTAATTGCAAGTATCCGGTCACTTTCTATTCACTTTTACTTTGTTGTTAATTGAATTAAGCACTGAGTTTTTTGATTCCGTTCAATGAATTCCTTTTCGCAGCTGGAAGAAATTTATTGGCAAATCCTGGAATCATTGATAAGGTTTTTTCGTTAATATCTCTAAATTTTTCTTAAACTTTTTTGGTGTTTTTTGATAATGTTGCTGTTGGTCGATTTAAAAAGTCGTTCATCTATTTGCTGTTTCAGGTTTGAAAAATTATTTGAAAATTTACCTTATCAAATAGGCAACTTTGAAATAAGCCAATCTCTACTTTCTGTAAAATAAAGTAGCAAAGCATCTGCTGAATTTGATGATACAATTTTCAATCAAGATGCATTTCTACTTTGTCTTCAATTAATAAATAACCGTTAATTAGTACAAAATGAAACATTTAAAATTAGCCAGTCTCTTATTTTTAATCGGAATTTGTAGACAAATATCAGCTCAAACAGGAAGTCCAATACCTAATTCTTCCCCCGCAGATAATTCTGGGGTAAGAATTTCGGTGAGAGGGGGTTACGATTTTCCTACTTTTAAACATGATACTCCGTTTATAGATCATAAAGGCGGATTTGAAGCAGGTGCTTCTTTAGATTATTACTGGAACTGGTTCGGTATCGGTGGAGATTTTGATTATATTCAAAACAAACCGAAAAATACATTTCCAACAGTAAATTTAATTACCGCTTCCCAACAACCGATCAGTTCGGTAATTCTGGATGAACATAGAATTACCCGTTTGTTTTACGGGATAGGTCCCGATTTTCGATTTCTGATCAGTCCAGGGTCTGATTTCGAACTCAAGGTAAGAGCGGGATTGTCTTCTATAAAAGGCGGGGAAACGAGATTAAGAGGATTTGATAACTCGCCTGCAAATACTGACGGGATCCTGCTTAATTACCATGGTGGATTCGATGAGAAAAATGTTTTTGCGGGGAAAGCTTCTTTGCAGTTTAATATATTCTTTAGCAATAATATAGGTTTTACCGTCGGTGGTTATTATATGAACCATTTTAAAACATTTGATTTGAGAAACACAGCATTAAATGTTACTGATGCCTACTACGGTATTAACCCATCAGATGGAGCTCCTGTTACAATCAGTCCTGCTAACTTTGTACAAAGGGTTCAACCTACGAAAGAATCTTTGCAGTCGTTTGGCATTTTCGCAGGTCTGGTATTCAAATTTAATAAAAAAACAGAACAGGTTATGCCCGAACCAGCATCCTTGGAATGTGTCGTTACGGTAATGGCCAAAGATAAATATTCCCGGAAAGCAATTCCGAAAACCGACATCATTTTGCTGGATGAACATGGAAACACCATACAAAGTGGTGTCACTGATCAATTGGGTTCAATCACTTTTACTTCGGTTGTAAAAGGAAATTACATGATTACCGGAAATTATCAGGGAAGAGATCTGAACGGGAATATGATTGATGTTTCTGAGTTTGGTAATTGTACCATTGGTGGTATTACAAAAGAGATCTTGATGGTCAATGATCGTTTTGCGGTAATCGGTAACGCGACCGACTGTAAAACAGCTGAGCCCATCGCTAACGCAATAATAATGGTGAAAAATAACAGTTCCGGATATGTGGAAACGGTAAATACCGACCGTAATGGTGGATTTAGTTTCACTGCAATGCCGCAAACTTCTTACACAGTCTATGGTAAAAAATCAAACTTTATGTCGCAAACGGTAACATTAAATACGAATGATTATAGCTTGAGCGATTCGCAGACGATTCCGATGGAGGTTTGTATGGATAAAGCGGGCTGTAACGATTCTATTATTCTTAAAAATATTCTTTACGATTTCGATAAATCCTTCATTCGGGAAGATGCCAAACCCGAACTCAACAGACTCGTGCAGTTTATGAAAGATAATAGCGAAGCGAAGGTTGAACTGTCTGCATATACCGATTCGAGGGGATCAGATGCTTATAATCTGAAACTTTCTCAACGAAGAGCTGAAAGCGCTGTAGAATATATTATTTCACGGGATATCAGCAGATCCAGATTGGTTGCGAAAGGATATGGCGACAACCACCTGCTCAATAAATGTGCAAAGGGCGTTCTTTGTACAGAAGCAGAGCACCAAGTCAACAGACGTACACAGATGAAAGTGATTTGCCCTAATGCAAAATAAGTTCCCAGAAAGACCGCATCAAAATCATGATGCGGTTTTTTTTAATTTCTCTAATCTCCGTTCAGCATTGAGGTTTGATTTAAAAGTTCTCCATCCATAAAAAGAACTTTTGGCACAGTGTGAAAGTAATATTGGGTTTCGCTTTTATGAGGTACAGGATAAAAAAAAACAAAACACGGCGGCGTATTTTGTTTTTATAGTTATTGATGATCTTAATTTTATTTCACCGGAATATTCGCTAAAATTTCCTGTAAGAATCCCCAGAATTTCTGAACGGAAGGAATATTCGCTCTTTCATCCGGCGAGTGTGCGCCACGGATTGTCGGCCCGAAACTTACCATTTCCATATCGGGATAATTGGCACCGATAATTCCGCATTCCAAACCGGCGTGGCAAGCCACCACCTGAGGTTTTTCACCGAAATCTTTTTCGTAGATTTTCTCCATAATCTGTACGATTTCAGAACCGGGTTTTGGCTTCCAGCCAGGATAAGAACCGCTGAATTCTACGTCCATTCCTGCTAATTCATAAACAGATTTCAATTGTTCAGCCACGGCAAATTTTCCAGATTCAACGGAAGAACGGGAAAGATTTAAAATTTGTAATGCTCCGTTTTCCAGTTGTACTCTGGCGATATTGTTTGATGTTTCTACCAAATCTTTCACATCGGGCGACATTCTGTAAACGCCGTTGTGAGCTGATTTTAAAGCCAGAATTACTTTTTTCGAATCTTCTTCAGAAATTGCTTTTTCCGGTGTTGAGAAATTTTCGATATTGATGTGCAGATCTTTTTCTACAGAAGCGAATTCCTCCAGAATCGAAGTTTTCAAAATTTCAGCACCTTCCATAAATTCGACGGAATTCCGCACTGATAAAACCACGTTTCCTTCTCTCGGGATTGCATTGCGCAAACCACCACTGTCGATAGAAATTAACTGGATATTCTGGTTGTAAAGTCCGGTATATAAAAGCCTGCCCAAAAGGATATTCGCATTGCCGAAACCTTTGTGGATATCCATCCCGGAATGGCCGCCCTGTAGCCCTTTTACTTCTATTTTTACAATCTGTCCTTTAGGATCTTCCACACCGTAAGTTTGCGAAGCGGTGACATCTACGCCACCAGCGCAGCCAATATCGATTTCGTCATCTTCTTCGGTATCCAGGTTCAATAAAATCTGGCCTTCCAACTGTCCCGGTTTTAATCCGATTGCGCCAGTCATTCCCGTTTCCTCATCAATGGTGAAAAGCGCTTCCAAAGCAGGATGAGCAATGTCGTTGCTTTCTAAAATACTCATGATGGAGGCGACACCCAATCCGTTATCAGCTCCCAAAGTTGTTCCTTTTGCTTTTACCCAATCACCATCAACTTCCATTTTGATTCCTTCTGTTTCGAAATCAAAATCGATATCATTGTTTTTCTGGCAAACCATATCAAGGTGAGACTGCAAAACAATTGATTTTCTGTTTTCCATGCCCGCCGTTGCAGGTTTTTTAATGATCACATTGCCAACTTCATCAACCGTAGTTTCTAAATTCAGCTGCTCACCAAAGTTTTTAATAAATGCGATTACTTTTTCTTCTTTTTTCGAGGGACGGGGAACCGAATTCAATGCTGAAAAATTCTTCCAGATGATCTGCGGTTCGAGTTGTGATAATTCCATTTTATAATTTATTTAGCTCAAAATTACAAATAAAAAAACGCTCCTGAAATTTTCAAAAGCGCATTAGTTTAATTTTAAGACTATTTAACAGCCGCATTCTCCGTAAATCGGCGTGACTGTTTTCTCACCTTTTTTATTTTCTACGGTCATTGTTCCTTCGAACATCATCACTTCTTGCAGGCCTTTTATTTTTTTTCCTTCGATGGTTACCGAAAATTCATCATTCTTAATGGTTTTGCTAAAGTTTTCAGGATCAAAATCACCTTCTTCCATTTTAATTTTTACATTTTTTCCATCAATTTTCAAAAACGCACTGTTGCCGTAATCGTCAATATAAACGTATTTTTGATCGTGAAAGTCTTCTTTTGTTTTAGAAAAATAGCAGGAACAACCATTGACTTCGGCGGGAAAATCAAATGTTTCGAGGTTGATTTGGTTTAAAGTTTCCGGTACGTTTACAGAATCATTTACAATTTGTAAAGAGTCGGTGGTTACTTTGTTTTCCGAAATTTTCTCTTCTTTCTTGCAGGAAAACAACATTATTAAAGAAGCGATAATCATCAGTTTTTTCATTCGGTCTATTTTTTATTAAAGTTTATTTATTTTATCCGCGGGATCTTTCCAGCAAAACCATCATTAAAAAAGACAAAACGACCAACGATTCGTCCTGGTCATCGATGTCTTTTAAACGGTCAAGCTGAAACCTTCTTCCAATGAAAGAAGGCATTTTTTGTAATCGGAAATATGCTGTTCCGCCGGCATCTTTTACCGTGTAGGATGGATTGAGGAAATATCCGGTAAACATGCCGATAATGGGGATTTCGCTTACCAGTCCGTCCATAATTTTCACCCAGGCATTGTCTTCGCTAACGCTGAATTTAAGTTGGTCATTTTCATCAAAAAGTTCATAATGCGATTTCCAGAAAGAGCGCATTCCTTTTCTGGCGAGCCGGCCGTAATTTTTATTATTCAAAAGATCGCTGATGGAATAACTCGCATTAAAATCTAACCAGCGGTCGGCTTTAATTCTAAACAGTTCCTGAGATTTTGATTCGTCATTGAAAACAAGAACATCTTCTTTGAGTTTGAACATTTTCTGGCGAACGTAAGCTACATAATTTCCATTTTTATCGGTAATGTTAAAATCACTGGACAAAGTGGTAATTTTAAATTTAAAATCAAGAGGATAATTCAGATTTTTAAGGACCATTTATTATTTTTTTTAAAGATAATAAAATCTCCGAAACTTGGAACTTCTCTTATTAAACTTTATTTTTGTGAAATGGATTATCCGAGCAAAGTTTTAGCAAAAGCCGTGGATGAAATTTCCGGGTTGCCGGGAATTGGCAAAAAGTCAGCCTTACGGTTAGCCTTGCATCTTTTAAAACAGCCCGAAAGTCAGGCAATTGCTTTGGGGGATTCCCTGAAAAAATTAGTCACCGATATTAAATACTGCAAAAACTGTCATAATTTTTCGGATGCGGAAATCTGTGAGATTTGTGATAATCCCAAAAGAACAGAAGAATTATTGTGTGTCGTAGAAGATGTCCGCGATGTAATGGCGATTGAGAACACCGGCAAATTCCGGGGGAAATATCTGGTGCTTGGCGGTAAAATTTCTCCGATGGAAGGAATCGGTCCCAATAAACTGAATATTTCGTCCATCGAAAAAAAATTGGAAAACGGCATCGTTAAAGAACTCATTTTCGCCTTAAGTGCCACCATGGAAGGCGATACCACCGCGTATTATATTTATAAAAAATTCAAAAGTTCACCTGTTCGTTTTTCGACCATTGCACGGGGAATTTCGGTAGGTGACGAACTGGAATATGCCGACGAAATTTCTTTGGGAAGATCGATTCAGAATAGATTGCCTTATAATGAAAAAGATTAATATTGGCCATTGATGTTTTTAATTTAATAATTTAAAGCGCATGATTTCTGTAATAATTCCTGTTTATAATTGCGAAAAAAGCATTGAAAAAACTTTTATTTCCATAAAAAATCAGACTTGGAAAGGCGATTTTGAAATTATTGTTGTGAATGACGGCGCTACAGATGGCAGCAAAAATGTCATTGAAAGTTATCGGAGAAAAAATCCTGATCAGGATATTATTTTAATAAACCAGGAAAACGGCGGTGTGTCTAAGGCCAGAAATACAGCCATGAAAATCGCAAAAGGTGATTACATCGCTTTGTTAGATTCCGATGATGAGTGGTTGCCGGAAAAGATAGAGAGGCAGATGGAATTTCTGGAAAATAAAGATTTTAATATTGACTTTCTAGGAACAAGAAGAATAAACCATCAATTGCTTTATCCATATAAGGTAGATGAAAATAATCTGTCAGAAATTACTTTTCGAAGATTAATGTTGCGAAATGAAACACAGCCTTCTACCGTTATTTTTAAACGTAAGGTTTTGCAGAACAGCGGTTTGTTTGATGCTGATCAGCGATACGCCGAGGATTTGAATTATTGGTTAAGGATTTCCGAAAATAATAAAATGTATATTTTAAATGAAGAACTTCTTTTCGCTGGTTCTGGAAAAAGATCTTTCGGCATCTCGGGTTTATCCGCAAATCTCGAAGCAATGGAAAAGGGTTTCCAAAAAAATTTGAAGGAAATGTTGTTGCAGAATCGGATAAGATGTACCGAATATGCTTTATATGTTGTGTTTTATAAATTAAAATACGTGATTAGAATAAATCGTAATGCTTATTTAAAGCTAAAGGGAAGATGAATTTATCTATTATTATCGTTAATTATAATGTTACAGAATTATTAAGGAAATGCCTTTCCTCAATAGATTGTTTTGTTCAGAATGTTAATTATGAAGTTATTATCATCGATAATAATTCTTCTGATGCCTCTTGGCAAGACTTAATAACTGAATTTCCAAAGTTCAAGTTTATTGCTTCAGAAACAAATGAAGGTTTTGCAATTGCTAATAATAAAGCGGTCAAAGAAGCAGTAGGAAATTATATTCTCTTACTCAACCCCGACACCGAATTCGAAGATTACGATATGACAGAAATTATTGACTTTGCGAATTCCAGAGAAAATTTTGGTTGTTTGGGTGTTCATTTGCATGATGCGGAAGGGAATTTTCTTCCGGAAAGCAAACGGTCAGTTCCGGATATGTTTAATTCTTTTGAGAAACTGTTCACCAGTTTTAAGAAAAACACGTCAAAATCCTATTATAGAAATGATATTGGCGAATATGAAGTTGCAGAAGTGGATGTGGTAACTGGTGCGTTCCTTTTGATAAAAAAATCGACCTATGTAGAAATCGGTGGCTTAGATGAAAAGTACTTCATGTATGGCGAAGATATTGATCTGTGTTTTACCTTAGTTCGGAAAAATTATAAAAACTGGTATTACGGGAAATCTTCAATACTGCATCACAAAGGTGAGAGTACGGTAAAAGATCTGAAATATCTAGAGCGGTTTTATGGTGCGATGCAGATTTTTGTTGATAAATATTATAAAAAACAAAAACCAATACAATATGGTTTTCTGTACGCGGGATTAAAACTAAGACATACCTTAGAGAAAAATAAAAGAAAAAGAGATTCAAATTAATGAATCTCTTGGTTGTATTTAAATTACTTTACTTTTCTATTTTCCTGCAGGAGCCGGGACTGGCATTGTAGCAGAACTGTTTGTTCCGGGAGCAGTTTGTGGCGCAGGAGCTTCTCTCTTCGCTGGGGTCTGCTGGAAACTGGTAGTTGGTTTTGCAGTCAAAATAACACTTAACAAAATCAAGACTACAATAATTGCTCCTAAAGTCCAGGTTGCTTTTTCCATAAAGTCATTGGTTCGCTGAACGCCAAACTGGGCAGAAGATGTTCCTCCGAAAGTTCCCGAAAGACCGCCACCTTTAGGGTTTTGTGCCATAACCATAATGATTAGTAACATACTCGCAATCATGATAAGAACCATGAATAATGTAAATATAGTGCTCATTTTTTATTCTGAATTTTAGTGTGCAAATATAAAGCTTTTTTTGTAATTATTTAACATTAATAAAGAATAGTTGTAGATTTTTTCGAAAACTCAAAAGTCTGGAAATTGCATAGCAATAGGGATCAATGAAATTTTTGTGGTTCACACATTTAAAGGTAAGATTTTTATGACTTTGTTGTTCAAGAAATTACCGACGCAAATACAGCAAGGCGAAACAGTATGCTGTGTAAAAAGATCGCTTACTTAGATCCAGTTTAAATTTATTTTAAAACCACAACAGCCACAAAAGCTAAATCCTTTTTTTAAGTTTTTGAAAAGATCAAAAAGAAAAATGGCCTAAAAAGTTACTTTTTTTGTTCTTTTGGAGTTTCTACTTTTATATTCTTTTGTGGCACCATGGTTTTTAAATATTTTAATCATTTTTAAACCAGCTTTTAATTTTATTTTTCTCAAATTCAAATTTCGGTTTCAGACTTTTAAAAAGGCTATAAAATACGTACCTTTGTCTGTCAAATTTTTTATGAAAATGGAGTATTTAAAAGGACTGAATGAAGCGCAATATGAAGCCGTAACTACCCTGGAAGGACCGTTGATGGTTCTCGCCGGAGCCGGATCCGGTAAAACGCGCGTGCTTACGATGCGTATCGCTCATTTGATTACCAATCTGGTGGATCCTTTTAATATTTTGTCCTTAACTTTTACCAATAAAGCGGCAAAAGAAATGAAGGAAAGGATCGCAAAAGTAGTCGGTCAAAGTGAAGCGAAATCCCTTTGGATGGGGACTTTTCACTCCGTTTTTGCGCGGATTTTGAGGTCAGAAGCCCATTATATTGGTTATCCATCGAACTTTACCATCTATGATTCTCAGGATTCTTTGAATGTCATTCGAAAAGTATTGAAAGACCTTAAAATCGATTCCGATTTATACAAACCTAAAAAAGTTCAGGCGAGAATTTCTTCTTATAAAAATAATCTGATCACCGTAAAAGCCTATCTCAATAACCCGGAGCTTATTGAAGCCGACGAAAAAGCCAATATGAAAAGTATCGGCGTGATTTATCAGAAATATGTCGAGGCTTGTTTCAAAAACGGGGCGATGGATTTCGATGATTTACTCTTAAGAACCAATGAATTGTTAACGAGATTTCCAGAAGTTTTAGCGAAATATCAGGACCGGTTCCGTTATATTTTGGTCGATGAGTACCAGGATACCAACCATTCACAGTATTTAATTGTGAAAGCTTTAGCTTCTAAATTTGAAAATATTTGCGTCGTAGGAGACGATGCGCAGTCCATTTATTCTTTCCGTGGGGCGAATATTTACAACATCTTAAACTTTAAAAAAGATTATCCGGATGCGGTGACCGTTTCGCTGGAACAGAATTACCGCTCCACCCAAAATATCGTCAATGCCGCAAATGTGGTGATTTCTAAAAACCTGCAGCAGTTTAAGAAAAACGTATTTAGTGATAATGAAGAGGGTGAAAAAATTAAAGTGTACCGTTCACTTTCAGATGCGGATGAAGCCAATTTTGTTGCTTCTAATATTTGGCAACAGCATAATTCTGAACAGAAAAAATTTACTGATTTTGCGATTTTATACCGCACCAATTCTCAGACGCGGGCCTTCGAAGATGCGTTGAGAAGAAAGAATATTCCGTATAAGGTTTTCGGCGGATTGTCCTTTTACCAGAGAAAAGAAGTGAAAGATTTAGTAGCGTATCTACGGATTTTAATTAATGAAAATGATTCCGAAGCGCTTTCCAGAATTATCAATTATCCGGTCCGTGGAATTGGAGAAACTACGCAAAACAAATTAATCGTCTTTGCTGATTCTCAAAATATTTCGGTCTCGCAGGTTTTGGATAATCTGGGGTTTTATGCGCCTAACTTGAAATTAAATAATGGAATTTTAACAAAGCTTTCTGATTTTTGGTCGATGATTAAAGCATTTCAGGTCATGTTGAAAACCGAAAACGCATACTACGTCGCTATGGAAGTTGCGAAAAGAACGGGCCTTATCAAGTTTTTAAAAGACGATCAAACTCCCGAGGGAATTTCCCGGGTAGAAAATATTCAGGAACTGATGAACTCGATGCAGGGTTTTATCGAAGAGCAGCAACAGATAGAAGATGGTGATCCGTCGCTTTCCAGTTTCCTCGAAAATATCGCTCTTTCAGCAGATACGCAAACCGACAAAAATGAAGAGGGCGACCAGGTTTCACTGATGACGATTCACCTTTCAAAAGGTTTGGAGTTTCCGGTGGTTCACGTGGTTGGATTAGAGGAAAATCTCTTCCCGAGTTTTATGAGTTCATCCACCAGAGAGGAGTTGGAGGAAGAAAGACGGTTATTTTATGTTGCGTTAACCAGAGCTGAAAAGGAAGTGTTTTTTACCTACGCGGTTTCCCGTTTTCAATGGGGGAAAATTACGAGTGCAGAACCTTCTAGATTTTTAAGTGAAGTTGATGAGCAGTATCTGGAATTCGTTAATCCTGCGACCGAAAGCCGTTTCATGAATAATTCCGGTTTAAAATCGAATATTTTTGATGATGAACCTGCAGAGCCGAGATTCTTTAAAAAGAAAGAACCGAAGAAAACAATTGAAAGAAATGAGCCGCTTCCGGTGCCGCAAAATTTAAAACCTGTTGCGACGGCAAGAATCATCAACCCAAGTGGGAATTCTTCCCAGGATATCGAAGTGGGCGACAGGGTTCGTCACGACCGTTTTGGTGTAGGAGAAGTAATTTTCCTGGATGGAACTGATGCTCAAAATATCAAAGCAAAAGTGAAATTCCAGCATGAAGGCGAAAAAAATCTCATTTTGAAATTCGCGAAGCTGACGAAAATTTAAGGTGCAGTAAAAAAACTTTAACGGTGCGGTTTCAGAATTAAAAGACTGCGTAAAGCGATCAGATGATTGTGAGAATATGGAAGAAGTAATCCAAGAGAGTAACGCAGAGCCAAAATTTATAATTGTTCTTTGTCCTAAGATTCTTTTTTTATTAATTCGATCATTTTTCAGTTTTTAATGGAAAGTTGAAAACAGGAAATCGAGGAATATTATTTTAAATCGATGTCGATGGTTTTCTGATTCTTTTTTACTAATTTTGAGTAAAACTAAAACCTATCATCTTGAAACTCAACTCCATCATTGTCGATGATTGCGAGATTGACCGGTTGACGGTATTATCTTACGCCAAAAAATTCCCTATTCTTAATGTAATCGGAGTTTATTCTTGTGCTGAACATGCATTAAAAGCAATCAGGGAAAATGTAATTGATGTATTGTTTTTAGATATTGATCTTCCGGATTTATCAGGTGTCGAACTTCGGAAAAGTGCTCAGGAAGTTCCGGTATGTATTTTCATTACTTCCCATTCAGAATTTGCTGTAGAAAGTTTCGAGCTGGATACTTTAGACTTCATTGTAAAACCCATTAAATTTGACCGTTTCGAGAATGCCGTCAAACGGGTTGAAGAATTTATGGAGATTAAACTAAAAGCCAATTTGTTTGAATCAAGTTTAGGCAGCGATGTGATTTATATTAAAGAAGGTCATGAACAAACGAAAGTGAAACTTCACGACATTTTCTACATCGAAGCCCTCGGAGATTACTCTCTGATTATTACTTCACAGAAAAGACACTGTGTTTTATCAAGTATCGGCAATCTTTTAAAAGAGGTTGATTTTCAGTCATTTGTTAGGATTCACCGTAGTTTTGCAGTGCAGAGACAATTTGTTCAGAAGATCAATATGCACGAAATTATTTTGAACAATGAAGCTGTTATTCCCGTTGGAAGAAGTTTTAAAGACAACCTGAATCTGTTGATATAGCAAAGTTTCTATTTATTTCACCAATTCTTCAAACAGTCGCTCAAAAGTTCCATCTAAATCCTCAGTTTTCCCGGGATGCGGTCGCGAGGTTTGGATCACAGAGCTTCTAACTGCCGTTAACCACCGGAATCTTTCAGGAATGTCGAGTAAAGCGATCGGGCCGCCTTCTTTTTCTCCGCCTGCAACGTGTTTGAAATTTTCTAAATTTTTAAAAATATCTTCGAAATCGAGTTTGCTTTTCATAGACCGAAACTTTTCTGTACAAAGGTGAAATTCAAAACGGATGTATTTTTCTTTTTTCGAAAACATAATCAGGCCGATATTGAAAAATTCTTCTCTTTCAACTTTCGGTACGAGCCGAATGACTGCATATTCGTAAATTTTAACCTCTTGCATGTTGAGCTTCGTTTATAAAGTTTACAGAATGATCGCGGCGTGTTTTCAGGAAATTGAAATAGACTTCTTTAATCTGTTCCGGCGAATCGTCGGTATCGTTCCAGTCCAGCCAATCCAATGGAATTAATGCTACAATATCGTGCAGAATTTCATCAGTCAAAACGGATTTTGCAAACTGATCTGCTTCATCGAGCATGGTTGCCTGAGAAAGAAGAACGTGGTCTTTAATATAAGCAAATGGACTTAAAGCATGTTTCTCAAAATTCATCCACGAATGATGGAAATACAGGGAAGCTCCATTATCAATAAGCCAAAGTTCTTTGTGCCACATCAAAAGATTAGTATTCTTGAAAGTACGGTCGATATTGGTAATGTAACCATCTAACCAAACAATTTTCGATGCTAAAAAGGGATCAACTTTTACAGATGGATCATAAGCAATTGCTCCGGAAAGAAAATGCAGTCCCAGATTTAACCCTTCGGAAAACTTCAGCAAATCCTGAATTTCTTCATCGGCTTCTGTTCTTCCGAAATCGACATCGAGGTTGGCGAAAACCAGTTCGGGAATTGGCAATCCTAAAACCTGTGAAATTTTTCCACCCAATAATTCCGAAATCAACATCTTAACGCCGTGACCCGCACCACGAAATTTTAAGACATATTTAAAATCATCATCGGCTTCAGCAAGTGCGGGCAAAGAGCCGCCTTCTCTCAGAGGTAGAATATACCGCATGACGGTGACTGTTCTTAAAGACAAATCTTTCATAGAGGACAAAAATAAACATAAAAAACTTTAGAAATAAAAAAAAGTTGCCGCCAGCAGTAGGCCTGGTTGAAAATTTCAATCTTTTGTTCATGAGTCTTTGTCGTTTCTGAAACTTTGGTCCTTAAACATAATGTTGTAAACAAGAAAAAGACCGAGTCCGATTGCAATCATGAAAAAAATGAAAGGCAGAATTCCATATCCTAAAATAGAGTAGGAGGACGGGATCCTCATAAGTAATGCAGCTCCAATAATCATCGCGGCAATAATTAACCCCGAGGTAATGCGGTTAGCAACTTTTTGAAAACCATCGGTTAAGCGTGTTTCATCGATGGCATTAATCTTAATTTCAAATTCGTTATTGGCTAATTTTTCTGTGATTTTATTGAGGCGGCCCGGTAAATTTTCAGCGAGTTTTTTATTGTCTAATAATAACCCGTACACATTTTCAGGTTTTAATTCCTGTTTTATTTTTTTATTGACCATTCTTTGAATAAATTTTTGAATGGCTTGCTGTAAATTATACTTGGGAGTTAATACCGCAATGATCTGGTCTAGGTTTAATAAGATTTTCCCTAAAATATTCAGTTCCACCGGCAGTTTTATTCCATCGTCTGCGGCAATTCTATTCATCTGCAGCACAATTCTACCGGTTTCCATATCTTCAGCTTTCGTGCTTGTGCTTTCTAAGACAAGTCTATTGATGTTTTTTCTGAAGTTTTCAATATTTGCCGTCGCAGAATTATAGTCGCTCATTTCTAACAATGCTTCTGTAATGGCGTCGCCGTCTTTTTTGCTCATTCCGACCAGTAACATCATTATTTTTTCCATCATTTTAGGGCTGAATTTTGCCACCATTCCCAAATCCATCAAAGCGATTTGGTCATCGGAAGTTAAATGAATGTTTCCGGGATGTGGATCGGCGTGCGCAAAACCATCTACAATAATCTGTTTTAAATAAGCTTCAACAAGATCATCAATTAATGGATTAAAATCAGTTTCTAACTTTTTTAAATGACCGAGTGACGTGATTTTTTTACCATCTATAAAATCCATCGTCAATACTTTAGAAGATGAATATTCGACAACAGGTCGGGGAATGACGAGGTTGCTGTATTCTTTTAAATTTTCTTTAAGGACAATTAAATTCTGTGCCTCTTTATGGTAATCAAGTTCGTTGAGAAGAATGTAGCGCAACTCTTCCACAACATCGTCAATTGCATACTTTTTTGCCTCTTTGGAATGTGAGACCGCTATTGCCGCCATCTGTTTCAAAGCATCCAGATCATCGAAAAAATTCTTGCGGACCCCAGGCCTTTGAATCTTTACTGCAACCTCACGGCCTGTATGTAGAACAGCTTTGTGAACTTGGCCAATAGACGCACTTGCCAACGGAACGGGATTAAAATCAACAAATGCTTTGCTGATTTTAACGCCGATTTCTTCTTCAAAAATCTTTTCTACTTCTTGATAAGAAATGGTTTCTACATTATCCTGTAATCCAGCAAGTGCAACCAAGTAGTTGTCAGGCAATAAATCGGGTCGTGTTGAAAGAAGTTGTCCTAATTTAACATAGGTTGGACCCATTCTTTTTAAATCTTCCACAAGTTCTTCCGGTTGGTCATTGAAATCATCTTTGGGAATTTCTTCCAAGGTCATCTCATTCATTGCAGAATTCGTTGTAGATTTCACAATATCACTGTTGTAGTATTTGAGAATGAAACCAAAAAACTTGGTGTATTTATCGAGTTGTTCTAATGCCATAACATTTTTTTCTTGTACAAAGAAAAAAATGTACCATTAGAGCAATTTTATAGTGAAATGAGCAAATGTTTATCAAATTGATAAAAGTGTTGCTGCGATTTACCATTAAACTTAATTCAGATCAGTCGTTATGATAAGGTTTTCCCTGGAGAATCTGATCGGCGCGGTAAATTTGTTCTACAAAAAACAGGCGGATCATCTGATGGGTGAACGTCATTTTAGAAAGCGACATTTTCTCATTAGCCCGTGCATACATTTCATCTGAAAAACCGTATGCACCTCCGATAATAATGGAAACTTTTTTCACAGAGGAACTCATCCAGTTATCGATTTTGGCAGCGAATTCGCGGCTGGTAAACTGTTTTCCTTTTTCGTCGAGAAGGACAATGGTGTCGGAGTTTTCAATTAAATTTAAAAACAATTTTCCTTCTTCCTTTTTGAGTAAATCAGGACTGAGGTTTTTGGCGTTTTTTACATCGGGAATTTCGATGAGCTCAAAATTCCAGTATTTTGGCAGTCGGTTTTGGTAATATTGGACCAGATTGGTAATTTCTTTATCATCGGTCTTGCCCATGCAGACTAAATTAATTCGCATTTCATATCTTTGTTTTGCAAATATAAATTAATGGACATTAAAACTCCGCAATTCATCATCAAAATAAAAAATTTTCTGGATAAGATTCATATTCCCTTTTTAGGAATTTCTCTTTGGAAAATGTTTGAAATTTATGGACAAGGTGTTTTTAAAATGCAGATTGGCAGAAGCGCAGCGAGTATTTCGTGGAGTTTCTTCCTGAGCCTGTTTCCTTTTATACTGTTTTTACTTTCGCTGCTGCCCTATCTTCCGCATTACGATAAACTGCAGTTTTATATTTTTGAAGTATTGATGCAGAATATCTTGCCGGCCCGCATGCAAAGCGATGTTACGGGATATATTCAAAATTTTATTATTCCGAATATCAAAAATATCAGCAATATGACGATTGTGTTTGCAATGGTTTTTGCGGTAAATGGAACACATTCTTTGATTAACGGTTTTAATTTCAATACCAATTTACAACGGGGTCTTGTTAAAGAATATCTGGTGGCTTTCGTGATCACCATCGCATTTATTCTGCTGATTATTGCTTCCCTGTTGGGAATCTATTACAGTGAAGTGGTTCTGAAACTATTTACACCCCAAATTAATATTTCCTGGTTGGTCGATAATATGTCGAAGATTATTGGATTTATTTCGTTCCCGATCTTTTACTTTATTTTGTTGGCGCTTTTTTATTGGGTAGGTTGTTTGAAGATTACTACCTTTAAGCAAGCTGTTCCCGGTGCTATTTTAACTACAGTTTTATTTGTGCTGGTTACTTATTTCTTTGCCATTTACGTGAGAAATTTTGCGAGATACAATGTTCTTTATGGTTCCATCGGAACGATTATTTTGGTAATGGTTTGGGTGAATATCAATATTATTTTAATTTTATTAGGAAATGAATTGAATATTGCCATTAAAAGAGTTCGTGTCGAAAAAATGATTGCCGAAGAAATGACCTCAAATGATTTGCAATTCGATAAAGATTTGGTTTCAGAAACCGAGGATATTGAAGACCGCAATCATATTACTGTGGATCAATGATTGACAAGTATTACATCAAAATTTTCTAGGGTTAAATAAAGAAAAAATCTTTGTTCAAAGATAAAAACCGCCTGTTATCCTACGCTCTATTGCAGAATTTCCTTCTTTTTTCCAATATACTTTAACAAAGAAAAACCCGCGAATCCTGAAATTGCAGAAGCGACCAAAATGGCAAATTTGGCTTCATCCTGAATTTCAGGATGTCCTTTGAAGGAAAGTAAACCAATAAAAATAGACATGGTAAAACCAATTCCTGCCAGAAGTCCCGCGCCCAACATTTGAGACCAGGAACTTTTATCGGGTAAACTGCTGATTTTTAATTTAATGAAAATCCAGGAAAACAAGTTGATTCCAATGATTTTACCGAAGATTAATCCAAAGATAATTCCGTACCCAAAGTTGCTGAAAAGTCCGTCCACCATCCCATCTTTAAAAGTGATATTCGTATTGGCCAACGCAAAAATCGGCATGATCAGAAAGTTGACGGGTAAATGTAATTTCTGCTCTAATTTTTCTAAAGGTGAAATTTCAGTGGTAGAAGTATTGGTTGGAATCGTAAAGGCTAAAAGCACGCCTGCAATCGTCGCATGAATCCCCGAATGGTGCATGAAATACCAAAGAAATAAACCGGGAATTATATAGTAAATATGTTTTTTGAATTTAAAGAAATTCAGCAGGATTAACAGCACAACCACTGCAGCGCTTAATCCCAGATATTCCCAGTGAAGCTGGTCGGTATAGAAGATGGCGATCACCATAATTGCACCTAAATCATCCACAATTGCCAGAGCAGCCAAAAATATTTTTAAAGAAAGTGGTGCCCGTTTCCCAAGCATCGAAATAATGGCGAGAGAAAACGCAATGTCTGTCGCCATCGGGATTGCCCAGCCATTTGCATATTCGGTTCCGTGATTGAAAAAATAATAAATTAAAGCGGGAACCACCATTCCGCCGATTGCCGCGATAATGGGTAATGATGCAGATTTAAAGGATGAAAGTTCACCTTCTACGATTTCCCGTTTGATTTCTAAACCAACGAGCAAAAAGAAAATAGCCATCAAACCGTCATTAATCCAAATGCTCAGCGGATAATTAAGATGAAAAATTTCAGTTCCGATATGAGTATCCAGGACATTTTGAAATGAAACTCCGAGCGAAGAATTCGCAATAAAGAGTGATAGTAAAACACAAAGAATTAACAGTATTCCAGAAGATTGTGAACTGTGAAGAAATTTTTTAAAATATTCGGTGATGAGCATAGGTTTTATTTAGTGGTGTTTTTACATCCGTTTTACACGGGAAACACCGTTGATATTTTTGAGTTGTTTGAAAGTCTCGTCCAATTGGCTTCGGTTTCTCACTTCCAGATTAATGCTGCCTAAAAAGACGCCGTTATTAGATTCAATCGACATGCTTTTCATGTCCATATTCATGTTGTTGCTTATGACTGCCGTAATGTCGTTGATCATTCCCATTCGGTCGAGGCCTTCAATTTCAATTTTTATTCTGTTTTTGAAACTTTCCTCATTGACCCATTTTGCCGGTAAAACCCGATAGTCATATTGGGCACGGAGGTTTATCGCGTTGGGACAGTTGTCATTATGCACTTTAATTCCTTCAGAAATAGTGATGAATCCAAAAATTCTGTCGCCCGGAATTACGGTACAGCATTTCGCATACGAATAATTCATTTTCTGCTCATCTTTTCCGAAAACAATCATGTCGAGATTGGTTTCCGGGGTTTCGGTGAAGAGCTCGTTTTTCACGGGCGATTTGCGGAAACGCTGTAGGATATTACTGAAAATTCCTTTTCCTTCGGTATATTTTTTAATGTCACCGATGTCTAAATCACCATTTTGAAATTTGAGAAATAATTCCTGAGAACTTTTTAACTCAAAGAATTTCTGCATTTTATTAATTTCCTCATCGTTGAAATTAAGTTTGGCATGGCGCATTTTCCTTTGCAGGATTTCTTTTCCTTCTTCCACCAAACCGTTATTCTCAGAATTCAGAATGGCTTTTATCTTTGATTTGGCTTTCGAAGTGACTACAAAATCCAGCCAGTCAACTTTTGGTTTTTGGTTTTGTGAGGACAGAATATCAACCTGGTCGCCATTTAATAAAACATAAGAAATAGGGACTAATTTACCGTTTACTTTCGCGCCAAGACATTTTGTTCCTAAATCCGAATGCACCGAAAATGCAAAATCCAAAGCAGTAGAGCCAATCGGCAGCGTTTTTATTTCCCCTTTTGGCGTAAAGACAAAAACTTCTTTTGAATACAAATTAAGTTTAATATCATCTAAAAGTTCTGTCGTGGTCATCGACTGCTGATTTTCCAGCACTTCACGGATTTCTCTTACCCAACGTTCAAAGTTTTTTTCATCAGAACTCTGTTGGTAACCTTCCTTGTATTTGTAGTGAGCTGCGACACCTTTTTCGGCGATATCATCCATCCGTTCGGACCGGATTTGAACTTCAATCCATTTTTTATCGGGACCTAAAATGGTGAGATGCAGACTTTCATAACCCGTAGAACGCGGCTGAGAAATCCAATCCCGCATACGCTGAGGATTACTGTGATAAAGGTCCGTAACGATGGAATAGATTTTCCAGGCGAGAAATTTTTCGTTTTTGGCATCCGATTTATAAATAATTCTGATGGCGTAATTATCAAAAACCTCATCGAAAGTTACTCCCTGTTTGAGCATTTTACGGTAAATGGAAGAAATTGCTTTTGCTCTTCCTTTGATGGAAACATTTAGATTTTCATCTTCTAACTGTTCCGATACCTCTTTTTTAAATTCTTCGATGTATTTTTCGCGGCTTTCTTTCGCCAGTTCTAATTTCGAGGAAATGTCGAAATAGACTTCCGGATTATTAAATTTTAAAGAAAGATCTTCTAATTCTGATTTGATGTTGTACAAACCGAGGCGGTGGGCAAGCGGTGCATAAATATAAACCGTTTCCGAGGCGATTTTTTTCTGCTTCTCCGGCGTCATACTTTCCAGGGTCCGCATATTGTGCAGCCGGTCTGCAATTTTAATTAAAATCACCCGGAAGTCTTCGGAAAGAGTGAGCAAAAGCTTGCGGTAATTCTCTGACTGTATCGAAATATTCTGGTGATTCATCACCGCAATTTTGGTCAGTCCGTTGACAATATCTGCAATTTTTTTTCCGAATATTTTTTTGAGATCATCGTAAGTATAATCAGAATCTTCGATTACATCGTGAAGAAGTGCACACGCAATCGATGTAGCACCCAACCCAATTTCGTTGGCCACAATTTTTGCTACCTCAATCGGATGATAGATGTAAGGTTCGCCTGTTTTTCTGCGCTGGTCTTTATGGGCATCTAGAGCAATATCGAAGGCTTTCCGGATGAGTTTATTCTGTTCCTCATCCAGGTTGCGATACGTATTGGTGATTAAATCTTTATACCTTGCGAGAATTTCTTTATTTTCCTGTTCTAAATCGTAAACCATTTATGTAAGCCAATTAGGACACGAAAATAAGAAAAAAAGTCCAAAATGGTGGATAAAACCCAAAAAATGTATAGAAAGGAACTGGGTTTAGAATGAAGCCTGGACATCCGGAAATCATATCCGGAGTGATTATAAACAACGGGTGTCTGAGAATGCAAGCCTCAAAAAGTACAGAGATTTTTCTTTAGAGAAAAGTGATTTTACGGAAAGGGAAGGTTTAAAATGAGGTAGTCAACTGATCTTTAAACAATAAAGAACCTTTCAAATTTTGAAAGGCTCCCGGTTAAATCTGTTAAATAGTTGTAATATGAGGTTTAAATATGGTTCGCGAAAAATTCGCTGGCTTTTTAATTTACAATAGATCCGCAGAAAAAAATGCTAAAATACATGAACAAAATTATGATTCTGTGGAATTTCCAAAATTGACTTCAGCATTGATTCCTTCAGATTGACCGCGGTAATTAAGGCTCGGTGCATTGAAGATCTCTGCTTTTGCACGTAACGCCACTATTTTTTTTAGAATATCTAAAGATTTTGCATCGCGAAATTTTATATGTTCAAAATAGTTTTGATGAATGCAGTTGTTTTTTGAAAAGACTTCATTTACCTTTTCGATTTGTTCCGGATCTTTTACTTTTACACTGACCACCAAACTGTCGTCTTCAAGTTCGGTTTTGTCTTTAAAAAAATATTGCCAGATAGAGGTTTTTACTTTTTTATGAATTTTCTCTTCATGCAAATATAGAATGTAATCCTGATTCTGAATACCTGCATTTTCCAAGTCCTGACCAATTTGGTGAGACTGACTTTGGCTTTCAAATAAGCCTGTGATGATTGATGCCATTATTCTAAATTTTAAATTTACAATACAAAGTTTACATATTTAATGCGAAAAATACAAGTAAAAACGATAGTTATTATGTATTAATTGAAAACGAAAGGATATATTGTTAATATATTTAACTATTAAAAAATATAATTCTTTATATTTGAGCACAAAAAAAGTAAAAATGAAGAAGCTGATCCCTTTTGTTCTATTGATTTCTCAGTTTTGTTTTACACAGAATATTTCACATAATTTAGATGCTGCAACCAAGAAATTATTAGCTTCTGCCTCTGCATATTCCTCAATTGTTTCAATATATGTGGCGGACGATGGCGGTAATTTGGTGTATGAAAACAACGGTAATACGGGACTTTCCAGCGCTTCTACGCAAAAGATATTTACGGCCGCTGCAGCTTTAGAAACTTTAGGCAAAGATTTTCAATATGTCACCAGAGCCTATTATTCCGGGACGATTTCTTCAGGCTTTTTAGCGGGCGATCTTTTCATTACTTCAACCGGTGATCCCACTTTGGGAAGTTGGCGATATGATGGATATAAACCAGAAAATTTTAAACAAAAATTAATTCAGTCTTTAAGGGAAAAAGGGATTTCCGAAATTTCCGGTGATTTGATTATTGACGATTCCTATTTCGATTTTCTCGCGACTCCCGGCGGTTGGCCCTGGAATGACCTTGGGAATTATTACGGAGCAGGAGTTTGGGGAATCAATTGGCGCGAAAATCAGTTCGATATGCAGATACTCGGCGGCGAAATCAAAAAATTAAATGTCGATTTAACCAATGTGAAATGGGTGAATGATATTGAAACAGGCGGAACTTCTGACCAAAGTTTAATTTATACTGCGCCTCATTCGAACGTAGCTTATATTAACGGAATTTTGCCTTCTAAAGGGATTACGGTTTCCGGAGCAACTCCAAATCCTCCTTTAACTTTAGGACAGGAAATAAAAAGTTGGCTGAAAGAATCCGGAATTGAATTTAACGGAAAAGTGACTTCTGCCTCTCAACAGAGAATTGATGGGGAGAAAATAACTGCCGTTCCCAAGAATAATCTTTTGCTTGAATATAAGTCGCCGACTTTAGATAAAATTATCTTTTGGTTTATGCGGAAAAGCATCAATTTTTATGGGGAAACTTTAATTAAAACGTTAGGAAAAGAAAAGAAAAATGAAGGAAGCTTTGATGCAGGAATTTCCTACCTGAAAGATTTCTGGAAATCGAAAGGAATTAATCCGGCCATGATCAATTTTGCAGACGGCAGTGGACTTTCTCCGCAAAACTACGTTTCGGCAAAAGCAGAAGTGCAGTCGTTGCTTTACAGCAAAAAACAACCTTGGTTTAATGAATTTTATGAAGGATTTCCGACTCAGGGAAATGGCATGAAATTGAAAAGTGGAACCATGAAAGACACCAAATCATTTGCCGGCTACCATACTTCGAAAAACGGAAAAAAATATGTTTTCGCAGTCATTATTAATAATTATCAGGGCGGCAATGTCAGCGACGCATTATTGCAGGTGCTGAACGTTTTAAAATAGTTGTATTTTCGTGCAATGAAGAGACGCGGAATTTTTTCGAAACTCAATAACTGGATTATTTATATTTTGCTTACATCGGCCGTTGCCGGCGTGGTAGTGGCTTCTGTTGTTCTGATTAATTATTTGCGGAAAGAGGAAATCAAAAGGATTGAACTTTTTGCGACCACGATCAAATATCAGCAGAATGAAATCATCGAAGATCCCATGACTTTGGATTTGATTCTGCAGATTAATAAAACCAATAATACAATTCCTGTAATTGTTACCGATAAAAATAAAAAGCCACTGGGTATTGATTTTCAAAGAAATATCCCGGAAGAGATTCAGAATGATCCTCAGAAAATGCAGGCTTTGATCAATAAAATGGCGGGTTCATACAGTCCTATTGAACTGCAGATGCCGGATGGGAATAATCAATATGTTTATTACACCAATTCCAATTTGTTAAATAATTTACGGTATTCTCCCTATATTTTAGGACTGCTTATTTTGGCTTATATTTTCTTTTCTTTCTGGTTTCTGCGGACGATCAAGAAAACCGATGAAGGTTACGTGTGGGCTGGTTTGGCAAAGGAAACTGCGCATCAGATCGGAACGCCGCTTTCATCAATGATCGGTTGGATCGAAATCCTGCGCATGGAAAATGAAAACAGTGAAGGCGTAAAAGAAATCGAAAATGACATCAACCGGCTCAAAACAATTTCGGAAAGGTTTTCGAAAATCGGTTCCGTTCCCGAGCTTAATGATTTGAATATCAATGAAACAATTCAACAGAATTACGATTATCTGAAATCGAGAATTTCGCGGAAAGTAAGTTTTATGCTGATCTTGCCAAAAGAACAGATCCTGATTCCACACAGCAGAATTCTGCTGAGCTGGGTGATTGAAAATATTGTTAAAAACGCCGTCGATGCGATGAGAGGAGAAGGCCGCCTTGAAATCGAACTCTACGAAAAAAGCAAAAACATTGTGATCGATATTAAAGATTCTGGCTCAGGAATGACAAGAGCCCAAGCAAGAAATGCTTTCAAAGCAGGTTATTCCACTAAAAAAAGAGGATGGGGACTTGGTTTGTCTTTAGCAAAAAGAGTCATTAAAGAATACCACCGTGGCGATATCAAAATTGCACAAACCGAAATTGGCGTGGGAACAACGTTCAGAATTACCATGAGAAATTCTTAGTTTTTGTTTGTTTTACCAAAAGAAAAAAATGCCGTTTCCAGAAGAAGCGGCATTTTTTATTTTATAAAACGAGGTGTATTTTTTATACCGTTTATTTTTGCTGAGAATAATAAATGTAATAATTCTCATCAAATTTTACAGGATCTGCGGACGATAATGCCACCGTTTGCCAATTTTCAGTCGGATTGATTTCCTGGTTACCGTTAATTCTGAGCGGCAATTTTAAATCCTTTACAATCTGCGTATAGCGGTATTTTAAAGTATTTCCGGTTTGTGAATATTCTAAAGTCGGAATTTTGGTCGTTCTTAAATATTGGTCAAATACAGTAGAGAAATCAATCCCTGATTTTGTAGAAATATAATCTTCAACCTGTTTCGAAGTAACGGTTTGATGATAGAAATCTGTATTCAAACCACGCAGTATTTCTCTGAATTTTTCATCATTATTAATGACTTGGCGAATCGTATGAATCATATTGGATCCTTTGTAATACATATCACCGCTTCCTGATTTTGCAACTCCGTAAGGACCAATAATCGGTTCGTCATTTCTAATGTTTTTACGGATTCCGACCACGTATTTTTCAGCTGCTGCTTTGCCCATAAAATCCTCTACAAACAAGGTTTCCGAATAGTTGGTGAAACCTTCATGAACCCACATGTCTGCCTTGTCTTTTGCGGTGATATTATTGGCAAACCATTCGTGACCGCTTTCATGAATGATGATGAAATCCCAGTTTAACCCAACTCCGGTTCCTGATAAGTCACGGCCTAAATAACCGTTTTCGTAATTATTTCCATATCCGACTCCGCTTTGATGTTCCATCCCAAGATACGGCGTTTCTATCAGTTTATAAGAATCTTCGTAGAAAGGATAAGGTCCGAACCAGTGTTCAAAGGCTTTCATCATCGGCTTAACCTGTTGGAACTGCTTTTCGGCTTTCTCCAGATTATAGTCCAAAACCCAGTAATCCAAATCAAGCGCACCTTTTTCGCCCGCATACGTTTCTTTAAAATTGACGTATTTCCCAACATTAGGAACGATAGAATAAAGATTGATTGGATTCTTAACTTCCCACGTATAAACCTTTTTGTCTTTTTTAGATTTTTGGGCAATCAATCTTCCATTCCCTACACCAACCAAATCTTTTGGGGTAATGATTTTCATAATCATTCCATTGTCGGGTTCGTCACTCCAGAGGTCTTTTGAGGGCAGCCATACCGAAGCGCCGATTCCTTCCTGCGCCACCGACATCCACGGATTTCCGTGGGCATCTTTCCTGAAAACCCAGCCACCGTCCCAAGGCGCATTTTTGGCAATAACAGGATTTCCGGAAAACTGTATGGTGAAAGAATGCGTTTCACCTTTTTTATAATTTTTCTTCGCCGTAATGAAAACAAAATCACCTTCTCTTTTTGAAGAATATGATTTGGCGTCAGAACCGATGATTTTATAATTCATCGGCTGCTGCAGATCAATTTGAAATACAGGATTTTTAATGTCTTTTAAAATTTCAAAAGTAATTTTGTTGGTACCGGAAACCGACTGATCTGCGAACTTGGGTTCCACAGAAATTTCATACTTTTTGACATCCCAGAAATTCCTGAATTCGGTATTAGAGCCTTTTAACGAATCTTGTTTTGTGAATTGCTGTGCAGAAAAAACCGCAGAGGTAAAAATAAGAAGGGCAAGAGTTTTTTTCATTTTTAAAGAAATAAGTGGAGCAAATATAATTATTATTTTGTTTGGGGAATCTTTGGAACGTTATGTGTAAGTAAAATTCAGTATTTTTGAAAAAATTTTTGAATGAAGATTAGAATTATTTCCACCGTTTTTGCTTTGGTTTTTCTTGTTTCCTGTAATAAAGACAAGGAAATCCTCAATACTTTAAATGACTATAATCTTTCGATGGAAAGCAAAGGATATCATTTTGGTGATCATTTAGAGCTTCCGAAAGAGGTTACCGATAATGCTGAAAGTATCTCGATTAGTTTTGGTGACAAAGAAACCTCAAAGCTGGTAGTTGATCCCGCATATTTTACTTTAGGAGATAATCAGGTTACTTTTAATATAAAGAAAAAAGGCGGTGAGATTTTAAATCAGGATGCAACCATTAATGTTTTTGCTAAAAACCCGGAAACAAAATTATCTTACGAAATTATAAAAGAATACCCACACGATCCCAAAAGTTTTACGCAGGGTTTCCAAATCGAGGGCAGTACGATCTATGAATCGGACGGGCAAATGGGCGAATCCAGAATCTGGAAATATACTTTGGGAACAACCACTCCAATTGTACAGACTGCGCAGGCGGATGACGTTTTCTCGGAAGGTTGTGCGATTGTTGGCGATAAAATTTACCAGTTGACCTGGAGAAATAAGAAAGGATTTGTGTACGATAAAAATTCCCTGAAATTAATAAGTGAATTTCTTTATCCCAACGTGATGGGAGAGGGTTGGGGCTTGACTTACGACGGCAAAAATCTGATCGCTTCCGACGGAACAAAAAATATTTATTTTCTGAGTGTTTCTGATCCATCAAAAATGGTGCGGTATATTTCTGTCGCAGGAAATACAGAAGCCTATGATCAGATCAATGAATTGGAATATCACAAAGGATTCATTTACGCCAATGTTTGGCAGAAACCCATTATCCTTAAAATAAATCCCGCAAACGGGGAAGTGGTTGGCAAATTCGATTTTACCGAAATCGCAAAACTGAATACCAAAGATGCAACCAACGATGTATTAAACGGTATCGCGTTCAAAGGTGATCATATGTTGGTTACCGGAAAATTATGGTCTAAGATTTATGAGGTTTCGATAAAATAAATGAATGCTGAAGATTGGTGAAATTGTATGCCTGTTGTTATTTTGTTCACTCACTGCGCAGAAAACGCTGCCGTTTGATACTTTAAGAGTAAGCACCGCCAAGGATCTTTTTGCAGATGATTACGGAAATATTTATCTGTACCAAAACAAAGATTTCAGTTTTACCAAATACGATTCACTGGGAAACCAAAAAGCGAAACTGATGTTGACTTTGCCGTTTCGGATTCAGTCGGTGCAGAATCCTTTAAATATTCCCTCGTTTTCTGAAAATGCACAGGAATTAAAGTTTTTCGACCAAAATTTAAATCAGATTCAAACCATTAATTTGCGGCAGAAATTTGGTTTTATAAAAACCGCTTATGTCGAAGATCTGCAGCAGGTGTGGCTGTTAGATGAAAGTACGAAACGGCTGATCCAGTACAATTTCCGGGACGACCGTATCATCAATACCTTTTCATTTGATTTTAATTTTGAAAATGTCGCCGATCTTTTAATTTTCGAAAAAAAGGTTTATTTCTTATTTGGTGATCATCTGTCGGTTTATAATTTCAAATCAGAGAAAACAGCTGATTTTGAGCTGGAAAATGGCCGGAAACTTCGACGCGAAAATGACCGGATCTTTGTTGTTTCCAAAACCGCCATCTATAAAATAGAAGAGCACGCTTTGAAAACGGTTTTTAAGGCTGACAATTCGCAAATTGTGGATAAAAACTCTGCTTCTTATTTTGTTATCAAAGGGAACAAACTTTATCTTTACCCCCTCGAAAAAGAGGTCGGAATTAAATAGCAGTTTTCTTTCAGTTGAATAACAGAAATTTATTAAGTGTTTAATTCAACGACTTTTTTTCGAATATAAATTACTGATTCATTAAATAAAATTTAGAAATGCACATTGCTGTTACAGGAAATATCGGCGCGGGAAAAACGACTTTAACCACTATGTTATCAAAACATTACGGTTGGGAAGCGCAATTTGAAGATGTAGATCATAATCCTTATTTGGAGGATTTTTATGCCGATATGAGCAAATGGAGTTTTGCCTTACAAATTTATTTTTTGGGAAGTAGATTCCGCCAGGTAAAAGAAATTCGGGACAGCGGAAAAAGCGTCATTCAGGACCGTACGATTTATGAAGATGCACACATTTTTGCTGAAAATCTAAATGACATGGAATTGTTGACTGACCGTGATTTCGCCAATTATTCCTCCGTCTTTCATCTGATGAAAAGTTTTGTTTCGGCACCTGATTTATTGATTTATTTAAAGTCTGATGTTCCCAATCTGGTGAAGAAAATCTACAAAAGAGGGCGTGATTATGAAGCGTCAATTTCGATTGAATATCTTTCAAAACTGAATCAGAAATATGAAAGTTGGATTGCGGAATATAGCGAAGGAAAACTATTGGTCATCGAAGTAGATGATTTGGATTTTGTGGAGAGACCTGAAGATTTTGGTTTAATTCTGCAAAGAATAGAAACTGAGTTGCACGGATTGTTTTAAATTTTTCTTTAATATGGGAAAACGAAGTACCATCATTTGAGGTGTTATAAATAGTTTCAAAATCTTTGCGCTAACTTTTTAATTTAAATAAAAATGATTAAAATTCTTCATAATAATTCCTGTTCGAAAAGTCGCGGTATCTTAGAATATCTGGATGAAAACGGGATTCCTTTTGAAATTATTGATATCATCAGTCAGCCGCTGACCGAAATGGAGCTTCGGACTGTTTTGAAGAAACTTCACTGTCCGGTAAAGGATTTGGTGAGAACAAATGAGAAGTTATATAAAGATCAGTTTAAAGATCAGAATTTATCGGATGAGGATTTGATCCAGATGTTGATTCAAAATCCGGAGTTGATTCAAAGACCGGTAATCATTAAAGGTTCGGTGGCAATGATCGGCCGTCCTATCGAAAATGTAAAACTCTTTATCGAGAATTAATTAAATTAACGTTTTGAAAGCATCGTCGAGATGTGAATATTTAAAATCAAATCCATGCGATTTGATTTTTTTGTTGTCTGCCCGGCTGCCTTCTAAAATAATCGAACTCATTTCTCCGAAAACTGTTTTCAGTACAAAAGACGGAACGTTCAAAGGAAGAAAAAACTTGTCCGAAGCTTTTGCCAGTTTTTTCATGAAGTCTATATTCGTTATGGTTTCATCAGCGACCGCATTGTATTTTCCATTGATTGCAGAATTTTCAACAGCGGTTACATACATATTGACCAGATCATCGATATGAATCCAGTTCATCCATTGTTTACCGGATCCCACGGCAGAACCCACATTCAAATCGACGGTTTTTTTCAGCATCGGAAATGCTCCTCCTTCTTTTGATAAAACCATGGCTGTCCGCAAACAAACCACTCTGTCAGAAATTTCAGAGAATTGGTCCGCAGCTTTTTCCCAGTCTTCACAAAGTTTTGTAAGAAAATCAGTTTTTACAATTCCGGAATTTTCAGTTAAAATCTGGTCAGAAGTAAACGTTCCGTAATAGTTAATTCCCGAAGCAGAAATGAATGATTTTAAATGGATTTTCTTTTTCCGGCAATAATCAAAAAGCAGGTTGGCAGAATCAATTCTGCTGGAATGCATTTCTTTTTTATAATCGGCAGTCCATCTTTCGCTGATGTTTGCGCCCGCCAGATGAATAATGCAGTCGAGATTTTCAAAAGCTTTTTCGTCGATTTCTTTTTTAGCAACATTCCAGTAGAATTCATTTTTCTCATTACTTTTTGAGCGGCTTAGAATTCTTACAGAATGTTGATGCGCTTCCAGTTTTTTGACTAGTGCTTTTCCGACCAGTCCTGTTCCGCCTGTGATTAATATGTTCATACCGTTAATTAAAGGGACATCACTCCTTCGATTTCGCCCACTTTTTTATAAACGGAAATTACATGTTCAGCATCCAGGACAAAAGCCATAATACTGAGCGAGGTATATTTTGCGTTTTTGCTGTCCCGTGTTGTCAGGGTAAATTTCATATCATCAAAAACACGGTAAATTTCTGTGATTTTTTTTTCTTCATTTAAAACAATGAATTTGAACTGATAATCTTCGGGGAAATTGTGAGTGGCTTCCAGTTTTTCTTTTAAAGAAATGTAGAAATCTTCTGGGCTTTTATGATCTTCGTTTTCAATAATATTAGCCATTTTATATTTATTTTAGTTAAAAAAAATCCGGACTGAACCGGACTTCAAAGATAGTTAAATATATTTTTTATCGCGATCCGTTAAGTGAATTAAGAATCGTATTTGAATTTTGCTGCTCATGATTTTCAATAATATTAAAAAGCCCGTTGACCATTTGCTGAGCGGCGAATTTGCTTATTGACCCAGTCGCTAAATTATTGCTGTTCTGACCACCGAAAATACTTCCTAAAATATTGGTTCCTGACAATGCAGAATTCAAAGACTGCACTAATCCGAACTCGTTCAGTTTTGCATCAACCTTTGGTGCGATCGCGGCCATCAATTGTGCCGAAGTTCTTTCCCGTAACAGTTGTGTTGCGGCGCCACTTCCTCCCTGTACGATTCTTGCGGCATCTTCTGCTGTTAAAGAATTGACGGCATTTATCAAAATTGGCCGTGAAATATCAACGGTGAATGCTGCTGCGCTCGCGATATATTCTTTTTCTTTTTGAACCAGATTATTTAACCCTACTTTTTGCAAAGTATTATTAATATCTCTTAACTGTTGTGGCAATGCGGCTTCGATGAGTTGATTTCCCAAAAAACTGTCTTTACTGCTGAAGATATTTAAACCTTTCGTAATACCGCCTAATAAAATTTGTTTTAATACAGCTAAGCCAACACTTGAGGTTGCTATAGCCATACATGACTGTGTCGTAGTTCCGATTGTTGCGATGGCCATTGTGGCCACTAATATTGTATTTCTTCTCATAATGATTTTCTTAAGTAAGTATTTTTATTGTAGTCAAATAATACGCCAAAAAAATTACGGGTAATGATTAATGTCATTAACAAAAATTATAATAAAATTATATTCTCGTTAACATTGCATAAATTTTATATAACTTTGAAAGAGTTAGAACTAATAGGGTTATAAACAGATAATGGCTTTATTAAATATAGATAAAACTTTAAATATGAAAAACAGTAATCTAAAATTTCCTTGTTTAATAGCGGCGCTATACTTCGGTGTTAATGTTAGCGCGCAGGAAACTCGCAAGGACACCGCAATCAAAGAACAACTCATTGAGGAAGTGGTGATGATTGGTTATGGAACGAGAAAAAAAGTGGATAATACTACTTCAATAAGCTCAATCAATGCAGAGGAACTCAGTAAAACAAAGGTTTTAAATGCGACGCAGGCAATCCAGGGAAAAGCGGCAGGAGTTACTGTAATTGCTTCTGATTTGCCAGGCTCGACACCATCAGTTATTATTCGTGGTTTGGGTACGGCACTGAGTGGTAGAAATCCGCTGTATGTAGTTGATGGCCTTTTTGCTGATAATATCAATAATATCAATTCCAATGATATCTTAACGTACGACGTCCTGAAAGATGCTTCTGCACTTGCAATCTATGGAAATAGAGCCGCAAATGGTGTGATTATCATCACGACAAAATCCGGAAAAGGTAAAAAGATTTCTGTAGAATATGATGGTTTGGCAGGAGTAAGAATGCCGTTGAAAAAAGTGAAAATGGCAGGTAGTAACCTGTTCTCTTTTTATACGAATACCGCTTTGCAGATGACCAAATTCTCCCAAGATCAACCGGTTAATACAGATTGGTTTAAAGAAATAACCCGAACTGGAACCTTCAATCAACATAACTTATCTTTATCAGGAGCTTCGGAAAATGCGAAATATTTCTTGAGTTTAGGAAATTATGACGAAAAAGCAATTTTACAGGGAACTGATTATAACAGAAGTACGATAAGAACGAATAATGAATTTAAGGTATCCAAAGGTATTGTGCTTACCCAAACATTATCAGTTGCGTTTACCAATGTTACCCCAAAACCTTTGAGTGCTTTTACTGCTGCTTATAAACAGTCGCCTCTTGTGCCGGTTTATTTTCCGGGTGGTCAGTATGGCGTTTCATTCGTAGGAGCAAACGGTTTTGCTTCGCCGACCGGTTCCTCCTTTAATAATGTTGGAAATCCGGTTGCACAGCTGAATTTATTTAATGAAAAGCAAAAATCAATGCAGCTGCAGGGAGGTTTAAAACTAGACCTTAATCTGATGAAAGATCTTAAATTTACATCTCAGTTCTCTGGTGAATACTATAATTTCAAGAGTTATAACTATGCCGATTTGTTGAGCATTTGGTTAGCGGCTGATCCTACGAGAAAAGTTTCTGATTACAAACCGACTGATAATGTGAATACCTTATTTAATGAGAAAAAAGATTATTTTAATTGGAGCTTAACCAATTACTTAACCTATGCCAAAAAATTCGGAATTCATGATATTGAAGCTACGATAGGTACTGAAGCAGCAGTACGCGATGGGGAAAATACAATAAGTACTACCCGAAAAAATATGGTTCTTAACAGTAATTATTGGGATCTGTCGGGAACGAATTATCTGGATCAGCTAATCTCTTTATATAGTGTAAATGGAAATAAAAATACCACTAATTCTTATTTTGCCAGAGCACAGTATAAATTAATGAATCGGTATTTATTAACGGCGACGATTAGAAGAGATGGTTCATCACAATTTGCCGAAGGTAATAAATGGGGAACTTTTCCTGCTTTCGGAGCAGGTTGGGTGGTTTCTGAAGAGTCTTTCCTTAAAGACGTTTCTTTCTTAAATATGTTGAAATTAAGAGGCGGTTGGGGAAGACTGGGAAACCAGAATATCCCGACCAATTATCTGCCTTTTGCCAGTGGAGACCATTACAACTATGCTTTTAATGGTAATGCCATTTCCAACGGAACAACTTTAGATAAAATTTATGATCCTAATCTGTCTTGGGAGATAACAGAAGAATCCAGTGCAGGACTTGATTTTGAAATGGTGAACAGAAAGTTAAAAGGTTCCGTGGATTTCTATAACAGAATCACCAAGAATATTATTTTAGCAATGATTCCTGTTTCAACTTCTGGAATTTCTCAAAATGGATATGCTCATTTGGGTGAAGTAACCAACAAAGGTTTCGAACTGATGCTGAGCTGGGATGATAAAATCAATGAAAACTGGGGTTATAACCTAAGCGGAAATTTTTCACACAACAAGAATAACTTAAGCAAACTTGCTAATGAGAATGTAAATCCTATTAAAGGAGGTGATTTAGCAAACGGACAATATACCAAGTACCTTAGTGATATTGCTGTTGGGCAACCATTAGGTAGTTTCTGGTTATGGGAGGTGAGCGGAATTGATACCGATGGTAAATTTACTTATGTTGATACTAACGGGAATGGAAAAACTGGTGCTGATGATTTAGCAGATCGTAAATTCTTCGGTTCTTATATGCCTACTTCTACGTACGGTGTCAATTTAGGTGTAACTTTCAAACAACTTGATCTCTCTGTAAATGGCTACGGAACATTTGGAGCTAAAGTATATAATGGTAAAAAAGCACAGCGTTTTGATGGTGAAAATATCGAATACAATGTAGCTACAGATTTCTACAGCAGTACCAATACGGGTTCATCCAATCCTGCGCCTTTCAATGCAGTGCCATTAGCATCAAATTATTATTTAGAATCAGGTGATTTCTTTAGAATTAATAATATTGCATTAGGATATACCTTATCTAAACCAGTTGATTATTTATCTTCTTTACGGGTCTATGTGAGTGCTGTTAACCCATTTATCACGCAGAAATTTACTGGGTTCTCGCCAGAACTTAATGCCAATGGGGATCCTTATGGATTAACCGGTGTTGAGTTAGATGCATATCCAACATTGCGATCTTTTGTATTAGGAGTAAATTTGAAATTTTAAAAATTTAAAAAAATGAATAAGAAAATAATAATATTATCATCATTACTTTTATTTTCACTCTCTAGTCAGAGTTGTCGTAATGATTTTTTAGAGGTAAAACCAACAGAAGCAATTTCTACTGACGACCTGTCTTTGCTCAATAATGACACCGGTGCCGAAAGTTTCGTTTCTGCGATTTATGCTAAATATTTAGATTGGAATATCAGTTCGTTTTCCTGGGTTGGCATTACAACCATTGCATCTGATGAAGCTGATAAAGGGTCTTCACCGGGTGACTCAGGTGGTGACAAAGATTTATTAGATGCCTTGAATTTCACTGCAACAGGAAGTTCTTTTCAAGATGTATGGCAAGGTCATTATCAGGCAATCAACCGGTCTAATCAGGCATTGTCTTATCTTCCTCTGCTTACCAATGCCAATGCAGATCTTAAAAATCGATTAACAGGAGAAGCTAAATTTCTTCGTGCATTCTCCTATTTTATTTTAGTGAGATCTTTTGGAGGTATACCTGTTGTGGATCACGTTCCAGTTGCGGGAAACGAAGCCGATAGAACAATGTTGCTGACCAGAAAATCAAAAGAAGAGGTTTATGCTTTCATTATGAATGACTTGAATGATGCAATTGGAGCCTTACCAGATAAAAACACTTACTCGGCTGCAAACAAAGGTCGCGCTTCAAAAGGTGCAGCTTACGCACTGCTGGCGAAAGTAAATCTTTATCAAAAAAATTGGCAGAAAGTGATTGATAATTGTAATTTGGTAACAGGTTATTCACTCACACCCAACTTTGCAGATATTTATAAAATTTCAGGAGAAAATAATCAAGAATCCATTTTTGAAATCCAGGGAAAAGGGGGGCCACAACAACCCGGAATTCAACAGTATTCTCAGACCCAGGGTGCACGTGGTGCAGGAGGCTGGGGTTGGGGTTTTGCAACACCATCTCAAAATTTAGTGGATGCCTTCAACGCAGCGGGTGATACCAAAAGAAGAGATGCAACGATTATTTTTAGAAACTCAACTTTATATGATGGCAGAGTTGTACCGGCTACAGTAGAAAATCCTTTTTACAATTACAAAGTATATTCTTCCAATTATACAGGGGATGATTACTCTGACACCAATATCAGATATCTTAGATATGCCGAGGTTTTATTAATGAAAGCTGAAGCCATGAATGAATTGGGTCAAACTGCCGCCGCACTTCCATTCTTAAATCAAGTTAGAAACAGAGCGGGATTAGCAAATTCTACGGCAGTTTCACAAGCTGATGTAAGAACAGCAATCTGGCAGGAGAGAAGATTAGAATTAGCGCTGGAACATGACCGGTGGTTTGATTTGGTAAGAACAGGACAGGCAAAGGCAGCGATGGCCGCAGACGGAAAAACTTTTGTCGTAGGAAAACATGAAGTATTTCCTTTGCCGAGTTCTTTTATTGCTGAAGCCAAAGGATTATCTGCGCAAAATCCTAACTATTAATTTTCAAAAAATATTGATTATGAAAAATAGAACATTAATTAAATATATCGGGGTAGCTTTTTTGATGGGTGCCATTACACTGAGTTGTGAAGACAGTATTGACCGTGATAATCTTCCTGTCCCGTACGCAGCCATCGGCGGATATGAAAATTCAGATGATGTTGCCGCTGCCAATCTTATCACCAAACTTAGCTTTGAAGACAATCTGAATGATAAATACAATAATATAACTAATGCTATAGGGACTTCAGTAGCATATGATTCCGGGGTTAAAGGAAAAGCGTACAGCGGTTCTGATTCTCAGAAAAGATATGCCGTTGCAAATATTTCGCCCGCGGTTACCGGACTTAGCGCCTTTACTTTTTCATTTTGGATGAAAAGTGCCAATTCGGTAGATCCGGCAACTCCAGGTCAGGGGAAAGGAGCGCAGGGAATTTTTTCAATTGTCCGCCCAACCGAATTTTGGGGTGGAATTAATTTATTTATTGATAACCCGGACAATGCAAACCCAGACCGTATCCGCCTAAAACTTTCGGTGGAAAACGGAAGACCTGCAGTGGACTGGAGAGGGCAAAGCGTGATGATGAATATCGATGGAAGCAAAAATAAATGGATTTATGTTACCGTAACTTATGACCCGGCAACCAGCAAGGTAAGTGCTTATCTCAATGGAGAACCGGCAGCTAATCTAACAGGTTTTCCTTTTGCTCCTGCCGGGGGAGTTACAGGTTCTGCGCCATGGTTTGCAAAAGATCCTGGCGGCATCGATAATCCAAATGGTGTTCCTGGTTATGGTGCAATTCAAATGGTTGGGACCAATGGCAAAGTGGTAATAGGAACACACCAGTTTGATACTAATCCTCCTCAAAACAATGGCTCGCCGCAAGATTGGGCAACAAGTTTTGCCGGAATGTTAGATGAATTTAGAATTTATAATATTCCATTGAAAAGTGCAGATGTAAACGCACTGTACAAACTGGAAAAAGACAACAGATAAACTCATAACAGAGCCATCGTGAGGTGGCTCTTTTGATATAAAATTAAATGAAAACATCAATCCAATTATTGGCTGCAGCTTTTTTGCTTGTTTCATGCTCGCGTGATTCTCCACCAAAAAGTGGCGGAACACCAATTGGCGGCGGCGGTAGTGAACCTCCGATAAATGCTGTTTATACCGATCCTCAAATTATCGGAATGACTCAAAAAGGAGTTACCAAATATTTTTGGGATTATGCAGAAGCGAATTCGAAATTAGCACGGGAACGTTACCATACCGATAATCCGGGAACAGATGCTTCAGTGATTACTGCGGGAGGTTCTGGTTTTGGTTTAATGACCATTCTGGTAGCCATTAAAAATGGTGATGTTCCACGGACTGAAGCCGTTTCCAGATTGACAACTTCTCTTAATTTTTTGCAGAATGCCAACCGTTTTCATGGTGCCTGGCCTCATTGGATTAATGGTAACAATGGAAATGTGATTCCTTTTGGTACAATGGATAATGGCGGTGATCTGGTTGAAACAGCATTTCTTGTTCAAGGGCTAATCTGTGTTCGGGAATATTTTAAAACTTCTACTGATGCACAGGAACTCGCTTTGAGTAAAAAAGCTGATGAACTCTGGAGAGGTGTCGAGTGGAATTGGTATACACAAGGTCAAAACGTTTTGTACTGGCATTGGTCGCCCAATTACGATTTTCAGATGAATCTAAAAATACAGGGTTATGATGAAACTTTAATTACGTATATTTTGGCGGCGGCTTCACCCAATTATTCTATTGATAAATCAGTTTACCAACAGGGGTGGGCTAGAAATGGGAGTATAAAAACTGCCGCATCACAATATGGAATCCCATTAATAGTTAATCATAATGGAGCAAGTGGAACAGTAGGACCAATGTTTTTCTCACACTACTCTTTCCTTGGTTTGGATCCTCGAGGACTTTCCGATGAATACGTGAATTATGGAGATGTTGCGACAAATCATGCAAAAATAATGCATCAGTATGCTATAGAAAATCCTAAAAACTGGACGGGTTACAGTACAAAGAATTGGGGATTAACTGCAAGTTACAGCCGAAACGCAGATGGGACAACAGGCTATTCTGCCCATCAGCCAAACAATGATTTAGGAGTGATTTCTCCTACAGCGGCCATTTCCAATATAGCTTATACTCCCGCAGAAAGCATAAGCTATTTAAGGTTTTTGTACAACGAAAATTATACGAAATATGTTGGTGTAGCAGGTCCATATGATGCATATTCAGTCCATTATAATTGGGTTACTCCAAGATATTTAGCAATAGATCAGGGAACAATTTCTCCAATGATTGAAAACCATCAGTCAGAGTTCCTTTGGAAATTATTTATGAATGCGCCGGATATTAAGCAGGGATTAATTAAATTGGGCTTTCATTCAAGCAGATATGGATTTTAAAAAATTAAAAATTTCGAAATTAATTAGGTATTCATGAAGAAAATTATTCTTATTTCTACATTGGCCGGTGTGTTGTTAATGTCGTGTGAAAGTACGAAACCAGTCATTAAAGCAACCGAAAATCAGATGATAAACAAATCAGATGAAGCATTGATGAATCAAGTACAGAGAGATGTATTAAAATATTTCTGGGAAAATGCTGAACCCAACTCCAGGTTAGGACGGGAGCGTTATCACGAAGATAATATATATCCTCAAAATGATAAAAACGTTATTACTACTGGAGGCTCAGGTTTCGGAATGATGACCATTTTAGTCGGAGTGGAAAGGAAATTTATTCCTCGTAAGGAGGCCGTGCAGCGATTAACGACGATGGCAGATTTTCTGGCAAAGTCAGACCGGCATCATGGTGCTTGGTCGCATTGGATAAATGGAGAAACCGGAAAAACAGTTCCATTTGGTAAAAAAGATAATGGTGGTGATTTAGTAGAAACTGCATTTTTAGTTCAGGGAATTATTTCAGTGCGCGAATACTTTAAAAACGGAAATCAGGAAGAAAAAAATCTTGCCCAGAAAATGGATGATCTTTGGAAAGGAGTAGAGTGGAACTGGTACACCAAAGGTGGCGAAAAAACGCTCTATTGGCATTGGTCTCCGACCTATGGTTGGGAAATGAATTTCCCTTTAAAAGGATATGATGAAACTTTAGTAACCTATATTTTAGCCGCCTCTTCACCAACCTATCCAATTGATGCGGAAACCTATTATAAGGGATGGACGAGAAACGGAACTTACACTACCGATAAATCCAAGTACGGATTGCCGATGTATGTGAAACATAATGGCGCTGAAGAGTATGGCGGTCCGCTTTTCTGGGCACAATATTCTTATCTCGGATTAGATCCAACTGGTCTCTCTGACCGGTATGTTGCCAACTATTTTGATCTTAATAAAAATCAGGTCCTAATTGATTATAAATACTGCGTCGAAAATCCAAAAGGTTGGAAAGGTTACGGACCAAATTACTGGGGACTTTCAGCAGGTTATACGAGAAATAATGATGGTTCTGTTGGTTACACTGCGCATACTCCCATCAATGATTCAGGGGTAATTAATCCTACCGCAGCGCTCAGCAGTTTTCCTTACACGCCAAAAGAATCGATGGATTTTTTAAGATTTTTATATCAGGAAAAACCAGAATTCATTGGCTCTGCTGGTCCCTACGATGCAACTTCAATTAATTATAATGACTGGTTTACGCCAAGATATTTGGCAATCGATCAGGGCACCATTTCACCCATGATCGAGAATTTCAGAACAGGTTTACTATGGAATTTATTTATGAATGCCCCTGAAATTAAGCAAGGACTGAAAAAATTAGATTTTAAATCAACAAAGTACACCTTTTAATTTTTTAACGATTGAAACCATAGAAAAAATCATTCTAATCCGAAGTTGTATGAGTGATGCTCGCTCAAAAAAATAGAGTAAAGAAATAAACGAAATTTAATTAAAATGAAAAAAATAGTTTTGCTGGCAGCGATGGCACTTTCGCCTTTGGTAATGGCACAGGATATTGTCAATAAACCGGTACAGTCTTTCCAGACCAGTCAGTATAAAGCCAAGAAAAAAGTTTTTATCGAAAATCTTTTGGCGAAAATGACCTTAGATGAAAAAATCGGTCAGCTTAATTTACCGAGTGCCGGAGATTTTACCACCGGCCAGGCGCAAAATTCCGACATCGGAAAAAAAATTGAAGACGGTCTGGTCGGCGGACTTTTCAATATTAAAGGAGCTGATAAAATCAAAGCCGTTCAGAAGGTCGCCGTTGAAAAAAGCCGTTTAAAAATTCCACTCATTTTTGGGATGGATGTCATCCATGGCTATGAAACAAATTTCCCAATCCCATTGGGGTTAGCAGCCTCTTGGGATATGGATTTGATTCAGCAGTCCGCCAGAGTTGCCGCCAAAGAAGCCACTGCAGATGGCATTTCCTGGACATTTTCCCCAATGACGGATATATCCCGTGAACCAAGATGGGGAAGGGTTTCTGAAGGATCCGGCGAAGATCCGTACTTAGGAAGTGAAATCGCAAAAGCAATGGTTTACGGTTATCAAGGTAAAGATTTATCACATCGTAATACCATCCTGGCGTGCGTGAAACATTTCGCCTTATATGGCGCTCCTGAAGCGGGTAGGGATTACAACACGGTTGACATGAGCCGCCTCAGAATGTTTAACGAATATTTCCCACCTTATAAAGCGGCAGTAGAAGCCGGCGTAGGCTCTGTAATGGCTTCTTTTAATGAAGTCGACGGAATTCCCGCCACAGGGAACCGATGGCTGCAAACGGAAGTGCTTCGGAATCAGTGGGGTTTCGATGGGTTTATTGTCACTGATTATACAGGGATTAATGAAATGGTAGATCATGGCATGGGAGATTTACAACATGTTTCTGCAATGTCACTGAATGCAGGAATCGATATGGATATGGTGGGCGAAGGTTTTTTGAAAACCTTAAAGAAATCCCTGCAGGAAGGAAAAGTGACTCAAGCGTCCATTGATCTCGCTGCCAGAAGAGTTTTGGAAGCAAAATATGATTTAGGATTGTTTGATGATCCCTACCGATATGGTGACGCAAAATTGGCCGCCAAAGAAGTGTACAGCTTAGAGAATAGAAATATTGCAAGAAATACGGCCGCACAGTCAATGGTTTTGATGAAGAATGAAAATCAGATTTTACCGCTGAAAAAATCAGGAACCGTGGCAGTCATTGGTCCACTGGTGAACAACGCGCTTAATATGGCTGGGACGTGGAGCGTTGGTGCAAATCATGCTAATTCTGTTTCTTTAGTAAAAGGACTGCAGGATAATTTGGGCAAACAGGTAAAATTCCTTTCAGCAAAAGGCGCCAATATCGATTACAGTGAAAAGCTCGAAAATATCTATGCTGCACATGGAAAACTAACAGACCGGGATTCCCGTTCGAAAGAAGAATTGCTGAAAGAAGCAATATCAGTTGCTAATCAGGCAGATGTAGTTGTACTTGCCATCGGAGAGTCTGCAGAGATGAGTGGGGAGTCTTCTTCCAGAACAGAAATTGATATTCCGGTTTCCCAGGTTGATTTATTAATGGAGTTAAAGAAAACAGGAAAACCAATCGTAGTCGTTCTTTTCACTGGAAGACCATTGGCTTTAACCAATATGAAAGATATTCCAGACGCCATTTTAAATGTTTGGTTTCCGGGAACTGAAGCAGGAAATGCCATTACAGATGTTCTTTTTGGAAAAGTAAATCCTTCCGGAAAATTACCGATGACGTTCCCAAGAAGTGTAGGTCAGGTTCCATTATATTACAATCATAAAAATACCGGACGACCTTTGAGTGCTGAAAAAACAGAAAAATGTGAATATGAGCGATTCCGTTCCAATTTTATGGACGAATGCAATACGCCGCTTTATCCATTCGGTTATGGGCTGAGTTATACCCAGTTTAATTATTCGGAAATAGCGGTTTCTAATGTAAATCCAAACGGAAATCAAACCATCCAGGCATCAGTTACGGTGACCAACACTGGGAATTATGATGGTGCAGAAGTAGTGCAGCTTTATATAAGAGATATTGTGGGCAGCATTACAAGACCTGTGAAAGAATTAAAAGGTTTCCAAAAAATATTTTTAAAGAAAGGGGAAAGTAAGAAAGTAACTTTTAATATCTCTCCCGAAGAACTGAAATTCTACAACCATTCCTTGAAATATGATTGGGAAGCAGGTGACTTTGATATTATGATCGGTACCGATTCTGAACAGGTGAAAACTGTAAAAATCAATTGGAATAAGTAAAATAGAAACTATCAATAGAGCCGTTTTCAAAATTAATGAAAGCGGTTTTTTTTGTCCGTTTATTATTATTATTTTTGGGGCACTAAATAAAAAAATTGTAATGAGAGAAAAATTCATTAGGTGGGGATTAGTTCTTCTGGTGGTAACATGGGTAATATCTATATTAATTAAAACTCATTATTGGATCCCGATTCTGCTTAGTTGTATTTATATATTGGGGCTTTACAACAGTTTCCAGACTAAACATGCCATTCTTCGTAACTTTCCGGTGTTGGGTTATTTCCGGTATTTTTTCGAAGAAATTTCGCCTGAAATGCAGCAGTATTTCATCGAAAGAGAAACTGATGGAAAACCTTTTCCAAGAAACGAACGTTCCGCTGCCTATAGAAGAGCAAAAAACATTAGTGATACAGTGCCTTTTGGGACACAATTAGAGATCAATAACAGAAAATACGAAGGAATAAAACATTCGATATACGCCAAATCACCTTCAGAGGAATTACCTACCGTATTGGTCGGCGGCGATCAGTGTACTCAGAAATACAAAGCGTCACTTTTCAATATCTCTGCCATGAGTTTTGGATCATTAAGTGACCGTGCGCAGATGGCTTTAAACAGAGGTGCAAAAAAAGGTGGATTTTACCACAATACAGGAGAAGGTGGAATTTCGCCTTATCACCTGGAAGGTGGTGATTTATGCTGGCAGATCGGAACCGGATATTTCGGTTGTAGAGATGACCACGGTAGATTTTCACCAGAGATTTTCAAGAAAAATGTGTCGATTCCAGCCGTAAAAATGATCGAGATAAAAATATCTCAAGGAGCAAAACCAGGACACGGTGGAGTATTGCCGGGTTCTAAAAATACGCCGGAAATTGCAGCCATTCGTCACGTACAACCGGGTATGACTATTATTTCGCCACCATCGCATTCTGCATTTTCTGATGCGGCGGGGCTGCTGAGATTTGTACAGGAATTAAGAGAACTTTCAGGCGGAAAACCAGTCGGTTTCAAATTATGTATCGGTGATACCAAAGAGTTTGAAGATATTTGCGCACAGATGAATGTATTGAAAATTTATCCTGATTTTATTACCGTAGATGGAGCAGAAGGAGGAACAGGAGCCGCACCGCCAGAATTTTCTGATGGAGTGGGAATGCCATTGGAACCTTCTTTAATCTTTGTCAATAGAACTTTGACCAATTTCAATGTAAGAGATAAACTGAAAGTAATCGCAAGTGGCAAAGTATTGACTTCACTTGATATCCTGCGCGCCATTGCGATGGGGGCAGATATGTGTAACAACGCCAGAGGATTTATGTTTGCTTTAGGCTGTATTCAGGCATTGAGATGTAATACCAATACTTGTCCGACCGGAGTGGCGACCCAGGATAAAATGCTTATTAAAGGATTAGATGTAACCGATAAGAGTGAGCGTGTATATCACTTCCACAAAAACACTTTGCGTACCTGTAACGAGCTTATTGGCGCTGCCGGAAAATCGTCGTATAGCGAAGTTGATGCAAATATGTTTATGCGCGGAGACGAATTTGAGCATCTTGCCGATTATTACTTCCCGGATATTTTAGGAAATGTAAAAACACCCGCAGGGAAATATTAAAATTTGTAAAAACAAATAAGTTGCTATTAATTAAAAACTTCAGAATTATTTCTGAAGTTTTTTTGTGTTGAACTGATTGATGAAAATGACGAAAGATAATGGAAGTAATCGACAGATGATATTGAAAGTTAATTCCGGCTTCAAGAGACTATCTTTATGGTTTTTTTTATTTGAATCTTATTGTCAAATATTGATAATACAGCATTTTTTAAAGCATATGGAATAAATGGATTCTATAAACAAACCGGACACAAACAGTACAGCAGGGAATTAGGGATTTCCTCAAAAGAGCCAAAAATATCACCGCATAAATCTAGAATTCAAAATGTTTTCCTTCTGGTTTGGATCATTTATTTCCTGAACTTAACTTCATTGAAGACCAATAATTCAGTTCGGTGAAATTTAGAGAAAATTCCAACCTTTGAACTGAAAATTTAAACCAATGAATATAAATTCACTATTCACTATTCACTATTCACTATTCGGATCAGTTTCAAAACTTGGGGGCTAAGCAAAAAATTTTGGATAATCTGAAAATACAGTACTTGGCCAGCAATCGGATTTCAGTGCGGGCGCTAAAAAGATATTGGAACACCGCAAACTATGCCCATTTGTACCCATTTCTCCAGATAACAAAAGTGTACTCATCCCCATACCAACCCCTGGCTTATGCTGACCTTATGCTGACTGTATGCTGACCCCTATCATTGTTTTAGGAGGTGAATATCGATTTCGGAGAACAATTGAAGATCTGCCTCCTCTTTATTGGTCGTTTAGACCAGCAGAAATTTAAGAAGTTAACAGTCTTCAAAATTAAATATTTATATCTTTCTCCAAGTTTTGGGCTTGATTTCCATTGACCATTACATTTATCCAAAAAAATCCGCTATCAAATAAATGATAACGGATTTTACTTATTTCAAAAACTCTCTTATGCTTCTTCAGCTGGAGTCTCTTCTGTTGTCACTGCTTTTGGTTTAGCAACTGGTTTAGGAGCTTCTACCACTGGCGGAGCATCAGAAACGATTTCGAATTCGTAGCTGTATTCCACTTCTCTGTGAAGTCTGATGATTGCAGTAGATTTACCAGTTCTCTTAATGTTGTTCCCTGGAATCTTGATGTATTTTTTATCAACCTGTACCCCTACTTTAGATAATTCGTCAGAAAGGTTAGCGTTGTTGATTGAACCAAACAATTTGTCACCAGTACCCACTTTAGTGGCGATAGTGATGTTTGTCTTTTTCAATTGATCTACGATTGCATTTGCAGCCGCAACCAATTTCGCTTCTTCGTCTTTTCTGGCTTCTAAAGTTTCTGCTAAAGCTGCTTTGTTTTTCGGCGTTGCCAAAAGTGCTAATCCTTGTGGTAACAAGAAGTTTCTTGCATAACCAGGTTTTACACTTACTGTATCAAACTCTAAACCTAAGTTTTCTACGTCTTTTTTTAGGATAATGTCCATTGTTGTTGTCCGTTTTTAATTTTAGAAAAAAGAATAATCTTCTTTTATCAAAAAATCGTTAGAATTAATTTATAAATCAGCAACAAAAGTTTTGAAAAAGAAACTTAATCAAATTAAGTTTCTTTTTTTATTCTTTTATCTATTTTGTCTTATTTCAAAAGATCCGCTACATAAGGCATCATTGCCAAATGTCTTGCTCTTTTGATGGCTGCAGATACTTTTCTTTGGTATTTCAAAGAAGTTCCTGTATATCTTCTTGGTAAAATTTTACCTTGCTCGTTAACGAACTGAAGAAGGAAATCTGCATCTTTATAATCTACATGTTTGATTCCGAATTTTTTGAATCTACAGTATTTTTTGTCAGATTTTGTATTGATGTCAAGTGGAGTTAAAAATCTTACTTCAGATTCTCCTCCTGCTGAGGCTTGTTTAGCCATATCATCTATTGCCATGTCTTTTCTTTTTTAAGGGTTAAAATTAAGCTTTCGCAGTTTTCACTTTCGCTCTTCTTGTTACTGCATACTCGATCGCATGTTTGTCAAGTTTTGTAGTCAGGTAACGGATGATTCTCTCATCACGTTTGAAAGCAAGTTCCAGATCTGCTACTACATTACCTTCACCTTTGAATTCGATCAAAGTGTAGAATCCATTCTTTTTTAATTGAATTGGATAGGCTAATTTTTTCAGTCCCCATTTTTCTTTGGCAACGATTTCGCAATTGTGTGAAGTCAATAAGTCTTCAAATTTTTTCACTGCTTCCTCCACCTGTGCGTCAGATAGAACGGGAGTTAAAATGAAAACAGTTTCGTAATTGTTCATAATGTTAATTAATTTTGTTAATTATTTCGAGGTGCAAAAATATAACTTCTTTTTGTAACATGCAAGAAAATGAACGCACTAAAGCTGTTTTTGGAAGTAATTCCGGAAATATTCGAAATATAAACTGGTTTTTATCTTAGCCCGGATCGAAACGGCATCCTTTTTTGAGGAGGAACGACGAAAAAAAGATACAGTGGAGAGCCGGACTGAACAGGTAAAAATACCCGGCTTTGTAGCTCCTTATTATTTCCTTAATTCCTCCAGATAGATCATTTTTAATTGATCATATAATGAATGCCTGCTCACTAAGACCGAGATGAGCGAAGAAACCATGCCAGCCAGCATCAGATAAAAAATTAAACTGTGGCGGTCGGTCATTTCGAGAACAATAATCGAAGAGGTAAAAGGTGCGCGGGTAATTCCGGTAAGAAAGGCAACCATTCCGGTTAAAATAACTACGTTGGTTTCATCTGCTGTGAGACTGATCCAGCCGGCGATAACCGAACCTATGCTTGCTCCGGCAGACAGGGCAGGCGCAAAAATTCCGCCTGCTCCACCTGAGGTGAATGATAAAGCGGGACCGAGCATTCTGAACAAGGGCATGTACCAATCTTCGTTTTTATCGGCAGTGAAAAGCACCCTTTGCATAATTCCTTTTCCCGAACCTAATATTTCTTCATTGATGAAATAGGCCAGCGAGGCAATGATTAAAGCACAAATTACTAAAAAAATAATATTGGACAGGTCGGTTTTCAATCTTTTTTTCCAGGCACTGATGCCGAGCATGATGCGCGATAACTGGCTGGCGAAAATTCCGGAAACAGCAGAGGTCAAAATCACAGGAAAAATAATCATCATGCTGATATTGCTGGTTTTTGGATATCCTAAATACAAATACGATCCTGCAAAAGTCTGGGCGGTTAAGCCGGCAATGATGACCGCGGTAAATAATGCGGTTTTAAAGTAATTAATATGCGTTTTCGAAAGTTCTTCGACCGCGAAAACAATCCCGCCAAGCGGTGTATTGAAGGCGGCAGAAAGTCCGGCAGCTGCGCCGGTCATAATCATGTTTTTCTTTGAAATCTTGGGCCACCATTCTGGCAGATATTCGTTCACTTTTCTAAAAACTGATCCTGCGATCTGTATGGTGGGACCTTCCCGACCCACAGCACCCCCACCAATAACCAAAATAATTGATGAAAGAACCTTGAATAAAATGATTTTTATACTCAGTAACCGGGATATTTTATAGTGTTCCCTTGGATTGGCTAATTCTACAGCTGCCATTACTTGTGGTATCCCGCTTCCCTTGGCGTACGGGGCAAATTTTTTGACGAGCCACCACGACAGCACAAATGCAATGGGAGCGGTGATGAAAATAAGCCAACTGTGCCACCGCATCATCGCATGCATCAGATTTTCTCCCCATTGAAAAAGTTGAGCGTAGAAAACTGCGAAAACGCCAGTAATAAAGGATCCGATCCAAAACGGAATAGCCTGTAAGAGATTATGCTTCAGCTTTTCATTGTGAATATTGTCAAAAGACCATTTAATGGAGCGGCGAATAAGTATGAAAAGACTTCGCATGATGCAAAAATATAATTTTTAAATGGTTCAAATTGACTAAATCATGGTATTTTTTGAACCCAATAATATGTTTTTTTAAACTCAGAATTTTTTTTAATTTCCAGATTACGAAGTTTAAAATGCAAAATCTTTCATTCTTGCGTGGGCGAGTTCAGCTTCATTCATCCAGATTAAAAATGCTTCTAATTTGTCCTGTAACTTTTGTCCCGAATTATATTTTTTATAAAATGAAATTTCAAAGATATCTTTATCAAAATCCGTAAACTGCCAGGAATTAAGGTAAAACAAAACAAAGTCATCTTTTTTAATGGTTTCTACCACCATCTTTTCATAGTAGGAAAGTGGCAATATTTGAAAAATAAAATCATTGTAAGGGATTTGAGAATATCTGGAAATGCTTTCGTACAGAATACTCAGCCCATTCTTTTCGATAATCGGTGTTTTCCTCTCCAATCTTTTAAAAGGAAATGCAAAAGTGGTTTCTTCGATTAGGGAAACGTAAGTGAACCGCAAATGTAGAATTTCATTCAAATCAAAAGCATTTTCCTTCATCCGAATTCCGCGGATTTGCTTTTCAATAAGTTCTTCCGTGTTTTTCTTAATGCGTTCAATTTCCTCTAAACCGGTATCGAAATAATAAAAAGAAATTTCATGACCTTCATTGATTATTTTTTTAATCAATGTTTCGAGCTGAGGAATAATTGATATTTCAATGAAAAATGTTGCGCGGATTTCTCTCCTTTCCAGACTTCGCAGAAGCGCTTTCGTATTTTGAATGGTAATTTCTAAAAGCTCATCACTGCTCAATCCACCGACATTTTTAAATTTACGATCAGGATTAATTATGTTAAAAGTTAATAAAATCATTTCGTTACCGTATTGCTTTGGTGAAAGTATAAAAAAATCTGCAAAATCATCGGGAGAAATTCCTTTGATTTTGCAGATATAATATAATAGAAAGTTTTCTTCCTTTAGAAAGGAGAAAAAGCAACTCTTAGTTTTTCGCCAACTTCACTTTCAGGTTTTCCAGCATATCTTTCGTCATTTCGCTGATGCCGTAATCGTAGGAAAGTCCCCAGTCTTTTTTCGCCACCGAATCATCGATGGAAGCCGGCCAGGAATCCGCGATTTGCTGACGGAAATCCGGTTGGTAATCAATCGTGAAATCCGGCATTTCTTTCTTGATTTCTTCCGCCAGTTCTTTTGGCGTGAAAGACATTCCTCCTAAATTGTACGCGGTATGAACGGTCAGGTTTTCTTTCGGAGCATTCATTAAATCAAGCGTTGCCTTAATTGCGTCATTCATATACAGCATCGGCATTCCTGTGTTTTCAGAAATAAAACTCGTGTATTTTCCCTGTTCTACGGCTTCATAAAAAATTTCTACTGCGTAATCCGTTGTTCCGCCACCAGCTGGAGTTTTCCAGGAAATCAAACCGGGATAACGAATGCTTCTTACATCAACAGCGAATTTATTATGGTAATATTCGCACCATTTTTCACCCGCCATTTTCGAAATTCCATACACAGTTGTCGGATTCAAAACTACTTCCTGCCTAACATTTTCTTTCGGGATTCCTGTACCGAAAACGGCAATAGAACTCGGCCAGAAAATCTTCTTAAGCAAACCTTCCTTCGCCATTTCACAGAACTGAAGCAAAGGTTCGATATTCAGTTTCCAGGCAAAAAGCGGCTGTTTCTCAGAAGTTCCCGACAGCAAAGACGCCAGATGATATACGGTAGTGATTTCATAATCTTTAATAACCTGTCTTACCAATTGCGTATTGGTCACATCCATCCTCTCATAGAATCCCGCGGAAGTCAGGTTTTTATCCCAACGGTCGAGTCCGGAAGCCACCACATTTTCCGCGCCGTGAATTTCAACTAATTTATTCGTAAGTTCGGTGCCGATTTGTCCCAGAGCACCGGTGATAAGTATTTTTTCCGTGTAGGATTCCATATTTAAAGTTTAGATTTCGCACAAATTTAGCAAAATCGGATAGCATAAGGAATAGGATGAGTAAAATAATTTTTTGGACGGCTGTTTCCGGCTGAAATTTACGCGGAGCCTGTCGAAGTATTGCCGGTTTTTTTTTCCGCTTCGTTCCATAAAAAGTATTCCACTCAAACCTAGCAAAGTCGTTCGGAGATTTAAATAAAAAAATATAAACTGTATAATAAAGTCGGGTCATAAATGAGGATTCCAAAGGAAAATCTTCGCCAATCCATCCATTTTCGTTATTTTTGATAAATTTTTTAGTCATGAAAAAACTGGTGTTATCATTCGTTGTTATTTCCCAATTTGCTTTTGCGCAATTCACCGACATTAATATTGTAAAAGAAATTCACACCAAAGAAAAAGGTTTGGTCGTTTCTGCGCATCCGTTAGCCAGTGAAGCTGGAGCGAAAATCATGAAATTGGGCGGAAATGCCTACGATGCGGTCATTGCAACACAATATGCTTTAGCGGTCGTTTATCCGCAAGCTGGAAATATCGGTGGCGGTGGTTTTTTAGTCGGCGTAAAAAATAACGGCGAAAAATTCACCATCGATTTCCGAGAAACCGCACCGGAGAAATCATTCAGAGATATGTATCTTGATAAAAAAGGAAATGCCAATACCGATCTGTCCCAAAATGGAAGATTGGCAGTCGGGATTCCGGGTTCTATTGCCGGATTTTATGCGACCTTGAAGTATGGCAAATTGCCGATGCAAAAACTGATTCAGCCCGCAATCGATTTAGCGGAGAAAGGTTTTGCAATCACAGAGAAAGAAGCCGACTTGCTCAATAATCAAATGGAATTCTTCAACCAGCATAATAAAAATAAAACCGTTTTTCAAAAATCAACACCTTGGAAACAGGGTGATATTCTCATTCAAAAAGAATTGGCTGCAACTTTAAAACTGATTCAGAAAGACGGTGCAAAAGCCTTCTATGAAGGGAAAACCGCTCAACTCATTATTGATGAAATGAAACGCGGAAACGGAATTATTACTTTAAATGATCTTAAAAATTATAAAGTAGTGGAAAGAAAACCCCTCACTTTTAATTATAAAGGAAACGAAATCGTATCCATGCCTTTGCCTTCAAGCGGCGGAATTCTTTTAGCTCAAATGCTGAAAATGAGCAGTTTTGAAAATATCGAAAAGTACCAACAGAACTCTACGCCGGCCGTGCAAATTATGGTGGAAGCTGAGCGCCGTGCTTTCGCGGACAGAGCTGAATATATGGGAGATCCCGGATTTATCAAAGACAAAACCGAAATGTTGATTTCTGACGATTATTTAAAAAACCGCTGGAAATCTTTTAATAAAAATGCAGCGACGCCAAGTTCAGAAGTCGGGAAAATTATTCCACAACCGAAAGAATCTACAGAAACAACGCACATCTCCATCGCTGATAAAGAGGGAAATGCTGTTGCGGTTACAACAACGTTAAACGGGTTGTACGGAAGCAAAGTGGTCGTTTCCGGTGCCGGTTTTTTCCTGAACAACGAAATGGATGATTTCTCCGTAAAACCAGGCGTTCCGAATATGTTTGGTGCTGTTGGTGGTGAAGCTAACTCCATTCAGCCGGGAAAAAGAATGTTGAGTTCGATGACGCCAACCATCGTTTTGAAAAATGGAAAACCGTATATCATCGTGGGAACTCCTGGTGGAACGACGATTCCAACTTCGGTTTACCAATCGATTGTGAATGTGATCAATTTTAAACTGAGCCCGAATATGACCGTCAATACCCCGAAATTTCATCATCAGTGGCTTCCGGAAACCGTTATGGTAGAAAATAATTTTCCTGAAACAACGATCTCAGATTTAGAAAAAATGAATTATAAAATAGAAAGGGTTTCACAAATCGGAAGAACAGAAATGATCGTTATCGACGGAAATGGAAATGCGGTTGCTGTGGCGGATGGCCGCGGTGATGATTCGGTTGGAGTTGAATAAAAATGAATATAATGGAAAGTACTGGATTCAGGCAGAAACTGAGCGAGAAAATATTATCCTATAAACCCGATTTCAATCTAGAGGTTTTGAATTCGGGTTTAAATCAATTTCAAATAACGGACTGCAAGGCAGACGAAGATATTGTGAAAACAGGCGAAGTCTGTAAAAAGATCTTTTTTGTCGAAAAATCGATTTCCCGGTGCTATTTTCTGGGAGAAGATGGTGAGGAGAAAACACTTTGGTTAGAGCCGGAAATGAGTTTTATGACAGATTATGAAAGTTTTACCTTACAGTCAGCAAGTAAATGCAATATTCATCTTTATGAAGATTCTCTTGTTTATTCGATTGACAGGGAGGTTTTATTTAATCTTTATATGACCTATCACGAATGGGCGTTGGTAGGTATCGCAATTATGGAGGATCATTTTCTCAATTTATTCAAAATTACAACCACCATTCACTTCAATAATGCCAGTTCTAATTATGAACATGTGGAAAGTTTTTTCACGAAATATTTAGATGTGGTGCCTTTGAAACATATTGCATCCTGGTTTAATATTTCTGCGGTGCATCTTTCAAGGATTCGTGCAGAAAGGAGTAAAATAGCTGCAAATTAACATATGTTAAGTTGATTGCGGGAGTGGTGTTTTATCTTTGCCACCGATTCTATGACACATGATGAATAAGAGAGTAATCTCATTTCTTGCCTTTGCTGTATTCAAAATATTCAAGAACTTAATGTAAAAATAGTTTTCAATTTTATTTAATTAAAATGATATGATGCAGCAAAGGGGCAAGTTTTTATACTTCTGAATGGAGAAAATTATTTCTTTTCTTTTAATCACATAGCATGCAAATATCTACAATCGGAAATTCGTAAACTGATTATCAAAAAACCGCATGTAAAACCGTAATTCTATGTACGTTTTGCAGTCTTTTGAAATCAAATTTTTGTTGCTAAAAATAAGAAAGACTATGAATTTATTTTCCTGCCAGTTTTTTCAACATTCCGTTAAAGATCAAGCCGTGAAAAGGCAAGACCGAATACCAGTACAATCTCCCCGATAAACCGAGCGGACGAAAAGTGGCCTCTTGATGCAAAACGCCGTTTTTGATTTTAAATTCCAGCCAGGCTTCTCCCGGAAGTTTCATTTCGGCAAAAAGCAAAAGTCGTTTTTTATCTCTGTCAGCATACAAAACGCGCCAGAAATCTACAGAATCTCCGGCTTCTAAATCATTGATGTTTCTGCGGCCCCGTCTTAAACCAACGCCTCCAAAAAGTTTATCTAAAAATCCACGGATCCGCCAAAGGAAATCTGCATAATACCAACCGGTTTTCCCACCGATACTGAAAATCCGTTCTAAAGTTGCGGCTTCATCATCCACTTTAATTTCGCGGATATCTTTAAAACAACCTTCGTCCGGAACTTCCAGATATTGCCAGACTTGGCGGCTGTGAAACTGATTGCTGAAGGAATCAAACCAACTCGACAAAACATCATTCTGCTTGATTTTGTCAAATGCCTGACGGATTGCTTCCTGATAAGAAAAAAGATGAATGTTTAACTGCTCTGCCAAATTGTTTTGGTGCGCGACCACATCGATTTTCATCGAATCGACTAAATTTTTTGCCAGAAAATAACTCGTCGAAGTCACGAAATACAACCAATAAGAAGACAGTTTCGGCGTCATCACCGGAACGATGAAAATATAGCGTTTCAAACCGCGGATTTCTGCGTACTGCAAAAGCATTTCTTTGTAAGTGAGAATGTCGGTTCCGGCGATATCGTAATTTTGATTATAGGTAAATTCTTTTCCCAAAACGCCTACCAAAAACTGCATCACATTTCTTATCGCAATCGGCTGACATTTGGTATTGAGCCATTTCGGCGTAATCATGAACGGTAATTTTTCAACCAGATCTCTGATGATTTCAAAAGAGGCGCTTCCTGAACCCACGATAATCCCGGCCCGAAGACTGGTTAAACTGTAAACGGAACTTTTCAGCGCCTCTTCTACATTTTTTCTGGACTGAAGATGTTTGGAAAGTTTTTGTTCATTAATAATTCCTGTCAGGAAAATCACCTGTTTTACCGAAGTTTGTTCTAAAGCACGGCGAAAATTCTCTGCGGAAATTTTTTCCTTTTCCTGAAAATCACCTTCGCTGGAAGACATCGAATGAATTAAATAATAAGCTGCTTCTATATCTTTCGGAATATTATTTAAAGAAGATTCATCTAAAAAATCATTCTCAATCACTTCAATTTGCCCGAGTTTTTCTTTAAATAATTTAAGCCCGAAACGGTTTTTATCCCTTACAGAACATACCACATGATGGCCTTCTTCCAACAACTGAATCAGAAGCCTTTTGCCAATATAACCGGTAACGCCTGTAAGAAGGATTTTCATGATGCAAATGTTTTTTCTAAAATTTTGAAACGGCTTTCAAAGATAAATTTCACTTTATCCCGCACTAATTTTCCGGCCAGAAAATCTCCCAAAATCCCGAAGGGCATTTTGAAATTAACGATGTCGGTCATTTTCACTTTTCCGTCTGCTGCTTCTTCAAAATGATGTTCGTGATGCCACATCGCATAGGGACCGAATCTTTGTTCATCCACAAAAAACTGATGATCTTCCAAATGCGTGATTTCTGTAATCCAGTTCGATTTTATAAATGGTAAAACACCGATTTTATAAGTGATAATTTGACCTTTGTACGTTTTGTTTGGTGGATTATTGGTAATCCTAAAATCCATTTCTTTCGGCGTGATTTTATCTAAATTCGTTGGCAATGTAAAGAATTTCCAAGCTTTATCAAGTGAAAGCGGTAAAATCTGTTCGGAAGTCAACGTGTAAATTCCGGATTGTTTGGTTAAATTAATTTTCATGGCTGGATTTAAATAATTTCTTGGTTTTTAAATATTCAAACAAAAGCGTAATCGAGTAGAGCAGTGCGAAACAGTAAAAACTGTCTTCCACCGGAATCGTTCCCATGCGTATTCCCAGATTCTGAGTGTTGTCATAAGAAACGACGGGCAAATCAGAATAACTTCCTGTTAAAGCCGAGTTTACAAAGTAGAAAGGGATGAATATAATGACGAAACTCAGATAAAATCTTTGGGCATATTTCCATTGAAAAATAATCTGTCCTAACATTAATAATGTAAAAAGCCCGATACAAACGAAGGTGTACATTTTATCATAATTAAAAACGGTTAGCAATAAACCGACCGCGAAAAGAAGGTAAGTAATCCATTTCGTCACCTTTGCAGATAATTCAATATTGGGAAAGAAATATTTTAAAGAATAATGAATAAATATACTGGCATAAGGAATCAGCAAGAAAAACAACCATTCTTCAATAGGCAATTTTAGAATCCTGAAACCTATTAAATATTGGTCATTAAAAGCCCAGACATTTTGATAAGCAAAATAACTGTCCCATAAAATAAAGAAAATTCCCACAACCGCAATCGAGGTGAAATACGCTTTCCAGTGCTGAATGAAATGCATTCTTTTCTTCTCAAAACTGTAGATGAAAGGAATTAAAAAACTGAAAACATCTAAAAGTAAGTAATAATAAGATTGCAAAATTTATTTTTTTAAAGTTGATAACCGGGCTTCTTTGAAATAATGGAGCGGCACGAAAAGCATTCCGAAACATTCGCCGTCTTCTTTGCCCAAATGTTTGTGGTGCATTTTATGTGCTTTTCTCAACCCACGGAAATACCAGTTGTTGGTTTTGTCGAACCATTTGAATCTCCGGTGAATTAAAACATCATGAACCAGAAAATAACACATTCCGTAAATTAAAATTCCTAAGCCTACGAAGAACATCCAGTTCAGTTCGCCACGCGTTCCGAAGTAAAAAAGTAAAATACTAGGAATTGCGAAAACGACAAAAAAAGCATCGTTTTTTTCAAATACGTGAGGGTACCCGGGCTGATGATGATCTTCGTGCAGGTACCAACCCAAACCGTGCATGATGTATTTGTGTGTAAGCCAGGTAACTCCCTCCATGCCGATAACAATTACGATTGTTAACAGAATATATCCAATAATTTCCATTTTATAATTTTAAATAATCTTTGATGTATAGTTTCAAATCTTCATCATTTGTGTTTTTGTATTCCTTCGCCAAAAAATTTCGGTCTTCTTTAATCTGCTGATTATATCCTAAAATTGAAGGCGCTTTTTCCTGGGTGATTAAACGCATTAATCTGATTTCTAAATTTTTAGGATCTGCTTTTAAAGCCTGTTCCATTGTTTTCTTTCCCTCATTAAAGTAAGACATTTTTTTCAGCGGATTAAAGGCATGTTTTGCCATAAAGAATTTCCCTACGGCTAAAAATCCCCCGTAAACCGGTTCTTTCGAATTCCGGTAAGCAGTGCTGGATTTTTCAATCAATATTTTTGCCGATTTTTCAGAACTTTCACCCGTTTTCAGCAAAGTTCGCAATTCTTTTACATTTTGAGAAAACATCATATTGGAAATCAATAAAATTAAAAGCAAGCTCAATTTTTTCATTACAGCAGATTCAGATTTTTGTTTAAAATCATTTCCCCAAAGAGGTACATTTTTCGGGCATTTGAAACGCGTATTCTTTTGGTTAAAAGCAATTCTGGTTTCGTCCTTCTTATTTTCTTAAACAAATTAAAGTAATATTTGTAGGCCATAAAAACGGCTAACCTGCTTGAAATTGGAAGCATTTTTATTCCAATTTTAGCGTGTTCGAAATCATTGGCGATATCTTTTTCAATTTCAATTTTATCTTTCTCTGAAAAATTTTTAAAATCGACTCCGGGAAAATAAGTCCGGTTGAGATCAAGAAAGTCAGCACTGATATCCCTTAAGAAATTGATCTTTTGAAAAGCGGCTCCTAAACTCTGTGCATAAGGTTTCAGTTTTTCATATTCTTCAATATTGCCATTGACAAAGACTTTAAGACACATCAACCCTACGACTTCGGCAGAACCGTAAATATATTCGTTGTATTTTTCATCATTCAGATCTTTAATTTCTCCCAAATCCATTTTCATTGAATGCAGAAAAGCATCAACCAAATCCTGCGGAATATTTTTCTCACGCTGCGTTAAACAGAAGGAATGTAAAATTGGATTGAGGGAAATACCGTTTTCTTTTGCAGAATGATAATTTCTCTCAAATTCTGCCATTAATTTAACTTTGTCATAATCGTGAAAAGTATCCACAATCTCATCTGCCAATCTTACAAATCCGTAAATGTTATAGATATGTTGGCGGATTTCCGGTTGAAAAAGAGAAGACGCCTTGTAGAACGAGGTGCTGTATTTTTCGGTGACCATCTTCGAAGATTGCCCACAAAACGAATTAAAAATTTCTAAATTATTCATCGTTAGAATATTTTGTTTTGATGTTGAAGAATGTAATCTGTCACTACTTTTCCGGAGATTAAAGCGGGCGGAACACCCGGTCCGGGAACGGTAAGTTGACCAGTGTAGAATAAATTCTTTATTTTTTTGTTACTGATGCTTGGCCGTAAAACAGAAGTTTGTAATAAGGTGTTGGCCAATCCGTACGCGTTACCACGGCAGGAGTTGTAGCGCTCTTTGAAATCCTGTACCCCAAAACTTTTTTTGAACAGTACTGAACTTCGCAAATCTACACCGATGTTTTTTTCCACCCGATCCATAATCAGTTCGAAATACCGGTCATGAATATCCTGACTATCCTCTAAATCTACCGCTACAGGAATTAAGAAAAAGCCCACTTCTTTTCCTTCCGGACATAAATCCAAATCCGTTTTCGACGAGAAATTGGCATAAAACAAAGGTTTTTTTGGCAATTTCGGTTCATCATAAATATCAACAGCATGCTGCCCGAAATCGGTATCGAAGAATAAATTGTGATGCTGCAGTTCCGGAACTTTTTTGTCAAACGCTACATAATATAAAAAGGACGATGGGGCAAAAACTTTCTTTTGCCAATATTTGTCGCTGTAGTTTTTTTGATTAGGATTTAAAAGTTGCTCGGTATGAGCATAATCCGCACCGGAAATTACCAGATCGGTATCGAAGAAACCGTGAGTGGTTACAACGCTTGTCGCCGCATTGTTTTCAGTTTCTATTTTTATTACATTTTGATTAAGGTGAAATTCAACGCCTAATTCTTTTGCCAACTTCACCATTCCCAGAGCAACTGCATTAAAGCCTCCTTTCGGATACCAGGTTCCCAAACCAAAATCGGCGTGATTCATAAAATTATAAAACGCCGGCGTATTCTGTGGTTTCGCTCCCAAAAACAGAACGGGAAATTCCAGAATACTTTGAAGTTTTGGATTTTTGATGTTCTTTCTTACCGTCTGCGAAATGTTTTGAACAAACAGATTTAATCTGGAGGCTGTCTCTAAACTGACCAGTTCTAACAAAGATTTCCCGGGATTGTACACCAAATCTTTCATCGCGATTTCGTAATTTTTACGGGAATCTTCCATGAATTTCCGCAAATGCTTTCCGCTTCCGGGTTCTACTTCTTCAAATTTAGCAATGATTTTTTCAGGTTCATCAGAAATATCGATGTAGTCATCTTTCCCGAAAATAACTCTGTAACCGGGAGATAACTTCTTTAATTCATAATAATCAGAAACATTTTTGCCGAAATCAGCAAAAAACCGTTCGAATATATCCGGCATCCAATACCAACTTGGTCCCATGTCAAATTTAAATCCAGCAATTTCCAGCATAGAAGCTCGGCCGCCTAACTGTTCGTTTTTTTCTAAAACCTGAACAGAATAGCCTGCTTTAGCCATGTAACAGGCAGAAGCAATAGCGGAAAATCCGGATCCGATAATGATTACTTTTTTCATCTCTTTTAATAATGGAACAAAAATATACTTTTATTTTATAAATAGAAAATATTTTTACTAAATTTGTGCTTTAATTTAAAACCAAGATATGAAAAATACAGAAGTAACTCAGGAAAAAATTTTAGATATTTATTCTAAATATGTTCTTCGAAATAATAAAAAGCCATTGAATGTTTTCACTTTCTGTGATGAACATGAGCTCGATGAATCTCAATTTTATTTCTTTTACGCTAATTTCGACCAGCTCGAAGCAGATTATCTTAAATATTTTATGAACCAAAGTATCCTCCTTATTTCTAAAGAAGAAGACTATGAAGGGGATGATGCCAAAACAAAAATGCTCTCCTTTTATTATACCTTTTTTGAACAGTTGACGATGAACAGAAGTTTGGTGATTTACCTTATCGGTTCAGACAAAAATAATTTGGATCATCTGAAAAAATTGTGGCCGCTGAAAAAAGAGTTTCAGTCCTTTATTAGATCATTAGCTATTTCGCATCCATTGATGGAAAGTCAAAATGAAAATATGGCCAAAATAGAACGGTTCAAAAACAAAGGCATCGAAGAATTATATTGGGGACATTTTCTGACCACGCTGAAATTCTGGATAGAAGATACGAGTTCTAATTTCGAGAAAACCGATATTTTTATTGAAAAATCAGTGGACACCAGTTTCGAACTTTTTGAAATTAAACCTTTGAAGAAATTAGTCGATTTGGGAAAATTTCTCTTTAATGAAAAAATAAAAAACAATTCATGAAAACCTTAGATAAAATACCAACAAGTAAAATCCAGCGTGCCGGTAAATTGATTTCCACCGGTGCTAAAGTTGGCGTGAATTATTTAAAATACTACGGTGAAAAAATCACCAAAACGGAAGATGAAGCCAAAGACAATCTCAATAAAAATAACGCAACGGATATTTATGACAGTTTAAAAGAATTGAAAGGAAGCGCGCTGAAAGTTGCCCAAATGTTGAGCATGGAAAAGAATATTTTACCGGCAGCTTACGTGGAGAAATTTTCTTTATCCCAGTTTCAGGTTCCGCCACTGTCGGCGCCTTTGGTGACCAAGATCTTTAAAACGTATTTTGGAAAAAGGCCCAATGAGCTTTTCGATGAGTTTGAGCCCAATTCCACCAATGCTGCAAGTATCGGTCAGGTTCATAAAGCTAAAAAAGACGGTAAAGAACTGGCGGTAAAGATTCAGTATCCGGGAGTTTCCGACTCTATTTCCTCTGATTTGGCGATGGTAAAACCCATTGCGATGAAGATGTTCAATATCAAAGGGAAAAACTCCGATCAATATTTCAAAGAAGTGGAAGATAAGTTGCTGGAAGAAACCGATTATAATTTAGAAATCAGTCAAAGTTTAGAAATCAGAAAAAGTTGTGAATCCTTGCCAAATCTGGCTTTCCCCGATTATTATCCGCAATATTCCAATGACCGGATTATCACGATGGACTGGATGCACGGAATCCATCTTTCGACTTTCTGTGCCGCCAATCAGGACCCAAAACTGGCGAATAAGGTTGGTCAGGCGTTGTGGGATTTTTATATGTTTCAGATTCATCAGTTGAGAAAAGTACACGCGGATCCGCATCCGGGGAATTTTTTGGTTTCTGAAGAAGGAACTTTAATTGCTATTGATTTTGGCTGTATGAAAGGTATTCCTGAGGATTTTTATATTCCTTATTTTGAACTGGCAATTCGGGAAAATTTAGAAAATAAAGAGTTTTTTGACCGGAAATTACTGGAACTGGAAATTATAAGACCTGACGATTCTGCTGAAGAAAAGGAATTTTTCACGCAGATATTCTATGAATTGCTGTATTTGTTTACTACTCCTTTTCAGGAAGAAAATTTCGATTTCTCCGATGGTAAATTCTTTCAAGCGATTGCAGATCTTGGTCAGAAATATGCCAAAAACACCCAAATCAAAGGCAGAAATGCCAATCGCGGATCGAGACATTTTATTTATATGAACCGTACCTTTTTCGGACTTTATAATTTAATGCACGACATCAAAGCCAATCATATTCTTATTAATAATTATAAAAATTTTATTAAAAATTGATTTTAACTGAACAGCAAACCGACCGGATTATCGAAATGGCCTGGGAAGACCGAACGCCTTTCGAAGCCATTTTCTATCAGTTTGAGTTGGCAGAAAAAGACGTCATCGCTTTGATGAGAAAAGAATTAAAAAGGAGTTCATTTAATTTATGGCGCAAACGGGTGAATTCGGGAGCGAGTCAGAAACATTTGTATAAAAGAAATAATGAGATCAACCGGTTTAGATGCACCAGACAAAGAACGATTTCCGGTAACAAAATAAGCAAGAGATAAAATGGATAAGGAGGACGAGATTTTAAGTATTAACCGCGATCAGATTTTGGAAAGTGAAAAACTTTACCGGGTAAAATTGGTTAATTCTTTAGCGGGAATTCGTCAGGTTGTTTTGGTTGGAACCAAATCTAAAAGTGATTACGAAAATCTGGCGGTTTTCAGTTCGTTGATTCATTTGGGTGCAAATCCACCTTTGTTTGGGTTGATTTCAAGACCGGATTCTGTGGATCGGGATACTTTGGAAAATATCAGAGAAACCGAAAGTTATACTTTAAATTTCATTGATAAACAGTGGGTGAAACAGGCGCATCAGACTTCGGCGCGTTATCCAAAAGAGGTCTCAGAGTTTGCGGAAGTTGGTTTGACTGCGGAATATTTGGAAAACTGCTTTTCTCCATTTGTAAAAGAAGCTCCCATTAAAATAGAAATGAAACTGCAGCAAATTTTAGATATCGAGATTAATAAAACCAAAATGATTATTGGAAGCATCGAAAGCCTGTATCTTCAAAAAAACAGATTGGCAGAAGATGGCTTGGTAAAGCCGGATCACTTATTGTTAAGTGGTGGTCTGGATGCTTATTACAGCGGTGAATTTATTACGCAGTTGCCTTATGCAAAACCTTAAAATTAATTTGAGTTTCAGTGAGAAATGTGAAGAAAGAACATTTGCCGGTGAAGATTTATCAGACTTGTCAAAGGCCTTTTTCCTGGCGCAAAAAATGGGAAAAAGATTGGGAGAAGGTAAAGTTTTGTAGTGAAAAATGTAAAAAAAATAAATCCATAAATAACGACTGTTGACCATGAAAAATATACTGATCATAGGTGCCGGAAAAGGAATTGGACTAAAATCTGCGCAGCTTTTAAAAGATGAAAATCTGTACACCATTTCCCGAAATCTCACTCCAGAACTGGAAAGTTTAGGAACTCATTTTTTTCAGCTGGATATATCCAAAAATGATCTAAGTGAAGTATCTTTACCTGATGAATTGCACGGTCTTGTTTTTTGTCCCGGATCGATTAATTTGAAACCGTTTAACCGTCTTTCAGAAGCAGATTTTTTGGCAGACTTTAATCAGAATCTGATGGGTGCGGTGAAAATTATTCAGAAATGTCTGCCGGCTTTGAAGAAATCGAAATCGGCAAGTATCGTTCTTTTTTCAACGGTTGCGGCCAAAGTAGGAATGCCATTTCATACTTCAGTTGCAGCAAGTAAAGGAGCAATCGAAGGTTTTGCAAAGAGCCTGGCTGCCGAACTGGCTTCTGCGAAAATAAGGGTGAATGTCATTGCGCCTTCGCTTTCGGATACGGCATTGGCGGCGCAACTTCTTTCCACTGAAGAGAAAAGAGAAGCCTCGGCAAAAAGACATCCGTTGCAAAGAATCGGTTTGCCAGACGATAGTGCGCAACTCGTTGAGTTTCTGCTTTCAGATAAAAGTTCGTGGATCACAGCCCAAATTATTGGAGTTGACGGCGGTCTGGGAAATATTAAACTTTAAAAAGTTATGGAATTAAATTTAATTATAGAGATTTTAAAAGAACTCGATTCTTTTCAGAAAATTCAGCCGGGAAGTCAAAAAACGCTGGAAGATTTCAGAATGTATCTGAATGAAAAAGCCTACGAAAAAGAAACCCCCAGAAATTTAACCGAAAAGTTTGATCTGGAAGTGTACGATCTTGAAAACGAAATTGCCAAACAGGTAATTATGCTTGGTAGATATTCTAAACAGTTGATCCGAAAGTCTTTGGAGGATAATCCTAATTTGGTCAATGAAGATTTTACCTATCTTTTCAGAATGATGGATTATCCGTCGCTGACCAAAATGCAGCTCATCGAAAAAAATGCCCATGAAAAACAAACCGGCATCGAAATTATCAAAAGATTGGTAAAAAATGGTCTCTTAATTGAAAGTCCTGATCAAAATGATAAAAGAAGCACCCGGATTTCGGTAACCGAAAAAGGAAAAAAAGTTTTCCTGGAATCGATGAAAGATATTACCATCGTCTCTAAAATTATGTGCGGAAAACTCAACGGGGAAGAGAAAGGAAATTTGCTGAATTATTTGAAAAAGCTCAACACTTTTCACCACACCGTTTACACGAATTTTAAAAATGAAGAATTGGTAAGAATCCTTCAAATGGTAGATCATGACTGATAAAATTTCTGTTTTTTGGTTCAGAAGAGATTTGAGATTGTCTGATAATCACGGATTATTTGAAGCGCTTCAATCTGCTGAAAACGTTTTACCCATTTTTATTTTCGATACCGAAATTCTTTCGAAACTTGAAAATAAAGAAGATAAACGAGTCGATTTTATTGTTCAGGTTTTGCAGATTCTGAATCAGTTTTTAGAAAAATCCGGAAAATCAATTAAAATTCTTCATGGGGAACCTTTAAATGTATTTAAAGAACTTATTGAGAATTACGACATAGAAAAAGTTTTCTGCAATGAAGATTATGAACCGCAAGCCATTAAAAGAGATGATGAAATTGCGCAGTTCTTCACTGAAAAAAATATTGGATTTCAGTCCTTTAAAGATCAGGTCCTTTTTCACAAAGGCGATATTTTAAAGTCCGACGGAAGTCCGTACACGATTTACACGCCCTATTCGAAGCAGTGGTTAAAAATGTATAGTGATGAAGAAGAGGAGTCTTATCCCAGTGAGAAACTCCTTCATCATTTACTTGATGTAGAAAAACAGGAAATTTCCCTGCAAAAAATAGGATTCAAAAAGACAACTTATCAGTTTCAAGCTCCTGCCATCAATCGTGAAATTTTGAAGAATTATCACGAAACCCGCAATTTTCCATCGACGCCAACTTCTGAAATGAGTGTTCACCTTCGTTTCGGAACAGTGAGCATTAGGAAGCTGGCTGCTGAAGCCAGAAAGCTGAATGAGACTTATTTAAAGGAATTGATCTGGCGGGAATTTTTTATGCAGATTCTTTATCATTTTCCGAAAGTGGTTACAGAATCTTTCAAAAGAAAATACGATCATATTACCTGGTTATATGATGGAGAACTTCTCCGGAAATGGCAGGAAGGAAAGACCGGATATCCACTTGTAGATGCCGGAATGCGGGAACTCAACGAAACAGGTTTGATGCACAACCGCGTAAGAATGGTTTGTGCAAGTTTTTTCACCAAACATCTTTTAATGGACTGGCGAATTGGTGAAGCCTATTTTGCGGAAAAATTATTGGATTACGATTTATCTGCGAATAATGGAAACTGGCAGTGGAGTGCAGGAACTGGTTGTGATTCGGCTCCGTATTTCAGGGTTTTCAATCCGGAAGAACAGCAGAAAAAATTCGATCCTGATTTTAAATATATTAAAAAATGGGTGAAAGAATTCGGAACAAAAGATTATCCGGAACCGGTTGTAGAGCACAGGTTTGCGCGTTTGCGGGCTTTGGAAACGTATAAAAAAGGATTGCAGGATGTGTGATTTTTATATTCCAAAATTAACCATTAAGCTTTTTATGAAAGAATTAAGTGCAGTAAGATTTCCTTCGGAAATTGGAAATTAGCAAACCCTGAGGAACTTTTGAATAAGACTTTGTTGCTTAAAGTAAAATACTCTTTAAGATTCGTTTTAACTAAAAATAAATACTTTTCGGTTTTATCAGATCAGAATCTTCAGACTTTTCGGTAAGACTTTAATATGAACAGGGGAGTCGATTTCATTGTATTCACCGTCTAAATGCCAGTCTTTGGTATCCACCGTAAAATCAATTTCAGGGACAGAAAGGAAAGTTACATATTTGTTTTCCTTCAACGTTTTCGAAAACATTCTGAAGGCAAATGCGGCACCATGACGTAAAGGGAATTTTTTCACCAGAACAATTTCTGCCAAACCATCCACCGTACTTGCATGCGGAGCGATATAAGCATTATTCCCGAACTGTCGCGTATTGGCAACGTTTAACATTAAATATTCGCCATTGTGTTTCTTAAACTGTTCTGACGGAAATTTCACTTGGATCGGTTTGTAATGAAAGAAAGTTTTTATCGAAGTTTTAATATAGTTTTTAAAACCGCGGCTGGTTTTTTCAAATTCCTTCACTACTTTTCCGTCGAAACCCGTTCCTGAAACATTAATTGAAAGCCGGTCATTCACTTTAAAAGTGTCGATTTCCCGGTATTTATTGGCTCTGATTTTTGCTAAAAGTTCAGCCAAATTTTTAGTAAAATTCGTCTCATTTGAAAATCCGTTTCCTGAACCTGCCGGAAAAATGGCCAGAATTTTACCGGTATTAATCAACTGCTTCGCGACTGAAGAAATAGTTCCGTCGCCACCTACGGCAACAAAAATATCAATATTTGCAAAATTTTCACTGATGAACTGCTCAGTTCCTTCTAAAGATTCTGAGATGTAGAAATGCGGATTTTTAACCTGTTTTTGAAGGGAATCTAAAAAAGGCTGGTAGTTTTTCTTTGCAGAAAAAGGATTGATAATAAAGGCGACATTCTTCATGGTTGGCAAAAATAGAAAAAGCAGGCGATAAAAACCTGCTTTTAGGAAATATTATAAATTTTGTCGTTTGATGAACTCGTCTGTTAAAAGTAGTTTGATATCCGAAAGAGGAACTTTGATTAAAACCGTACCCGCAGCATACGCCGTGATTTCATACTGGTTATAGAGGAAATAGAGATTTTTATCATCAAAATAAAAATTGTTGTTAAGTGGAATTTGTTTCACCAAAAGCATTTCAAATTGTCCTTTTCCTCCGTCATTTTGGATGAAATTATTCATTAAAATCGGATCCCAGATCTTCGAGTCCTGATTGGCAACAATATCTGATAAATGGAGCGTTTTATTGTTCTGTAAATCAAAAACTTTATAAGTTTCAAAATAATAACCGTGAGCGCCACCCGTATAGCCATCGCCGGTGTACTGAACAGTCAGGAAATTATTTCGGTGAGAAAACAGATTCATATTCGAATTTTTTTCCCAGTTCTGGGCGAATTCGGGTTTGTAATCCTGTAAGGCATTCTTCTCTTCTTCGTAAAATTCTTTCATTTTCAGATCTAATGCATCCGCGATATTGGCCTTGGAATATTCGGTTAACCGAATTTCTTTTGGCGCATAAATAGAATCTAAAAGTGCTTTGTTTTTAAGAGTCGGAAAAACCAATATTTTAGACTGAAATTTGACGGTGAGGTTTTGGTCAATTTTTAGCGAATCGTTCACTTTCACGGAATCAAGCGGAAAGTTGCCGGTGGTAGAAGTGATTTTTTCAACGGTTCCATTCGACGTTTCTGCTGTAGATTTTTCTTTGTTACAACTCATTAATAAAACTGCAAATGCGACTGATATGGCCAGTAAATTTTTCATTCTGAAATTTAATAAAAATATATAACTTATAAAAACGGAAATTCAAATTTTAAGGTTTGAAAAAAAACCGTCAATTTGACGGCTTCTTACAAAAATTCTCATCATTATTTTCTGTCGTCAGGCAAAGCATTTGGGTTATAAACTGAATCACCGAAAGCGAGAACCGGAAAACCGATAAATGGTAATATCACCAAAAGTACCGTCATCAAAGTATCTTTACCGAAAAATTTGGATAAGCGGTCTGCTACTATAATTCCAAAAATAATGTTGACAAATGGAACCATCAAAAGAATAAACCACCAAATGGGTTTTTTAATGATGTCAAGCAAAACAATAGAGTTGTAAATTGGAATAAATGCTGCCCAGGCATCTTCTCTTCCTGCTTTTTGAAAAATTTTGTAGAGACAGAACGAAAAGAATAAATAGACAAATAAATAGAAAATAAGCATTCCGAAGCCCATGGCCATAGTGCCTGCTACATCGCCGGAATTCATTCCATCGTAAGGATTAGTCTGTAATAAAGTCATCATAGTATATTATTTTAAGTTTTATCAAATATATAATATTATTTCAGAAAATGAATTAAATTCTCACGTATCTTTAATTCATAGTAGTGATACCATAAAAAAAGCTGTTCAAATACATGAACAGCTTTTTAAGAATTTATTAAAGACGATTAAACATCAATTTTCGCATAAATCGCGTTTTTCTCGATGAAATCTCTTCTTGGTGGTACTTCGTCACCCATTAACATTGAGAAAACGTTGTCTGCCTCGGCTAAACTTTCAATGGTAACTTGTTTCAGGATTCTGCGTTCAGGATTCAAAGTAGTATCCCAAAGCTGTTCCGGGTTCATTTCCCCAAGACCTTTATAACGCTGAACTTCTACACCTTTTCCGTCTGGCGACAATTCAAGAGTAACCTCTTCGCGTTCTTTCTCGTTGTAAGCATAGATTTTTTTGTTTCCTTTTTTCAATAAGTATAAAGGAGGTTGAGCGATATAGATATATCCGTTCTCGATTAATTCCTTCATATATCTAAAGAAAAAGGTGAGGATCAAAGTCGAAATGTGCGCTCCGTCGATATCCGCATCGGTCATAATCACCACTTTATGGTAACGTAATTTTGCGATATTCAGAGCTTTGCTGTCTTCTTCAGTTCCTACAGAAACGCCAAGTGCGGTATAGATATTCTTGATTTCTTCGTTGTCGTACACTTTGTGAACCATTGATTTCTCTACGTTCAGGATTTTACCACGCAAAGGAAGGATTGCCTGAAAATGTCGGTCACGGCCTTGTTTTGCAGTTCCACCTGCCGAATCTCCCTCGACCAGGAACAGTTCAGAAATAGCAGGATCTTTGGAAGAACAGTCAGAAAGTTTTCCCGGAAGTCCACTTCCGCCCATCGGCGATTTACGCTGAACAAGCTCTCTTGCTTTTTTCGCAGCCTGTCTTGCTTTTGCCGCAAGAACTACTTTTTGTACGATGAGTTTGGCTTCGTTAGGATTTTCTTCTAAGAAATTAGAAAGCATTTCACCCACGATTTTATCAACCGCACCGGAAACTTCTGAGTTCCCTAATTTTGTTTTGGTTTGGCCTTCGAACTGAGGTTCCATTACTTTTACCGAAATTACTGCAGTTAATCCCTCACGGAAATCATCTCCGGTAACTTCTACTTTTTCTTTTGCAGGAAGTCCTAGTTCATCAGCAAATTTCTTTAATGTTCTCGTTAATGCTCTTCTGAAACCTGCAAGGTGAGTTCCTCCTTCATGGGTATTGATATTATTGACGTAAGAATGCAGGTTCTCGGTATAAGAAGTGTTGTATCTCATCGCAACTTCCACAGGAATACTGTCTTTTTCACCTTCCATGAAAATTACATTATTCATAATGCTTTCACGGTTTCCGTCGATGTATTCTACAAACTCTTTTAAACCACCTTCAGAGTGGAAAGTGTCATGTTTCTGTACGCCTTCTTCATCTACAACTCTTTCATCCGTCAAAGTGATGGTGATGCCTTTATTCAGATAAGAAAGTTCGCGGAGTCTGCTTGCTAAAGTATCGTAGTTATAAACCAATTCCTGGAAAATCGTATCATCCGGTTGGAAGAAAACTTCTGTTCCTCTTTCAGTAGTGGTTCCGATTTCTGCGACATCTGCCAGTGCTTTTCCTTTGGAGTATTTTTGCTGATAAATTTTACCGTCTTTGTAAACAGTCGCAATCAGCGAATTAGAAAGTGCATTCACACAGGAAACTCCCACCCCGTGAAGACCGCCGGAAACTTTGTAAGAATCTTTATCGAATTTTCCACCGGCGCCGATCTTGGTCATTACCACTTCCAGAGCAGATTTTTGCTCTTTTTCATGGAAATCTACCGGAATACCACGGCCATTATCTTTTACACTGATGGATTCGCCTTCGTGGATTACTACAGAGATTGTGTCGCAGTGTCCTGCCAGGGCTTCATCAATAGAGTTGTCGATTACTTCATAGACCAAATGATGCAGACCTCTGGATCCTACATCTCCGATGTACATTGATGGCCGCATTCTCACATGCTCCATTCCTTCTAACGCTTGTATGCTACTCGCTGTATATTCTTTTTGGCTCATATTTTTACTGTTCATCAAAGCGAACTGGCTTTGAATTTTAAATACATTTTAATTAAAGTTTGCTGAAAAAAGGAGTGTAAATACTCCATTTCAAAAGGCTAACAAAGATACTGAATTCCGCCGGAATATAAAAGTTAAAGAACCTATAAAATTGCAGATCTTCTTCACGAAAAAATCCTCAAAAGTTTGAGGATTTGAATCTGTAAAATGATTTTAAATTGAATTAAACCAAAGTTGCGTTCACTTTAATTTCAGTATTTAATAATTTCGAAATCGGACAGTTTTTTTCTGCATCCGCAACTAATTCATCAAATTTTTCTTTTGAAATTCCCGGAACATTTGCGGTCAGGGTTAAACTTGATTCTGTAATTTCACCTTTTGTTGGATCTAAATTGATGACACATCTCGTTTCTAAGTTTTCTGCTTTAAAGCCTGCTGCGTCAATTTTAAAAGACAAAGCCATGTTGAAACAACCGGCGTGAGCTGCGGCAATCAATTCTTCAGGATTTGTTCCCACGCCTTCTTCGAAACGGGAATTGTAAGAGTACTGTGTCTGGTTCAAAACCGTACTTTGAGTGGTAAGTGTTCCTTTTCCTTCCTTACCTGAGCCTTGCCAAATGGCTGTTGCATTTCTTTTCATAATACTGTTTTTTAGATGATTATACTAATTTCATCAATACAATATCGTCAATTTTTTCCACTTTGACCAAATTATACTTGGTTAAGTTTTTGGAAGCTTTGTCCCATTTTTTTCCGGAAAGTTCACTTTTCACTTTTACAAGTGCCAGATTCAAGGGTTCTTCCTGACTTTTCAAAATTTCCAATATCTTTTTTTCATCTTCATCCAGTTCGAAAGTTGGAGCGGCTTTTTCCGGTTTCATTTGCGGGAAGAATAAAACTTCCTGAATCGATGGATTGTTCGTTAAAAACATGATCAAACGGTCCATTCCGATTCCCAGTCCTGAAGTTGGAGGCATACCGTATTCTAAAGCTCTCAGGAAGTCTTCATCGATAAACTGGCCTGCTTCGTCATCTCCTTTTGCTGCAAGTTTTAACTGTTCTTCAAAACGTTCTCTCTGGTCGATCGGGTCATTTAATTCCGAATAGGCATTGGCGATTTCTTTTCCGCACACCATTAGTTCAAAACGTTCTGTTAAACCTTCCTTGCTTCTGTGTTTCTTTGTTAATGGCGACATTTCGATAGGGTAGTCGGTAATGAAAGTCGGCTGGATAAAGTTTCCCTCGCATTTCTCACCGAAAATTTCATCAATCAGTTTTCCTTTCCCCATCGTTTCATTCACTTCAACACCAATTGATCTTGCAAAATCAAACAGTTCCTGTTCAGTTTTTCCGGTGATATCGAATCCTGTAAATTTCTGAATCGCTTCTGTCATCGAAATCCTTGGATATGGCGCTTTCCAGCTGATGGTATGTTCGCCAAAAGTAGAATCTGTAGTTCCGTTAACTTGGATGGCAGAAAATTCCAACAGTTTTTCCGTGAAATCCATCATCCAGTTGTAGTCTTTGTAAGCAACGTAAATTTCCATTGCGGTAAATTCCGGATTGTGCGTTCTGTCCATTCCTTCATTTCTAAAGTTTTTCGAGAATTCGTAAACACCGTCGAATCCACCAACAATCAGTCTTTTCAGATAAAGTTCGTTAGCAATCCTTAAATACAATGGAATGTCTAAAGCATTGTGATGCGTGATAAATGGTTTTGCTGCAGCTCCTCCTGGAATCGCCTGTAAAATCGGGGTTTCCACTTCGAAATATCCTGCATTATTAAAGTAAGTCCGCATTGCATTGAACAGTTTTGTTCTTTTAATGAAAACTTCTTTCACTTGCGGATTGACCACTAAATCTACATACCTTTGTCGGTACCGAAGTTCAGGATCGTTGAATCCATCAAAAATATTTCCGTCGGCATCCACTTTCGGTAATGGGAGCGGACGTAAGGCTTTGGTTAAAATTTTGAAATTGGTCACTTTTACCGTCATTTCACCAACCTGGGTGTTGAAGAGTTCACCTTCGATTCCGATAATGTCACCAATATCTAAAAGGTGTTTGTAAACGTCGTTATAAAGCGTTTTGTCTTCACCAGTACAGATTTCGTCACGGTTAAAATAAACCTGGATTTTACCTTCCGAATCCTGAAGTTCAGCAAAACTTGCTTTCCCCTGAATTCTCCGGCTCATCAATCGGCCTGCAATCGTAACTTTTTTACCTTCAACAAAATCCTGCTTGATGGTTTTGGTGGTTTCTGTAATTTTATATTCTTCGGCCGGAAAAGCGTTAATTCCCATTTTTTCGAGGGTTTGTAGCTTTTCTCTTCTGATGATTTCCTGTTCTGATAACTGCATTTTTCTTGCTATTTTAAGTCTGCAAATTTAGTAAATTTTTCGCTATGAAAAGAACCCTGCAATTCACTGCGAAATTTAGCAAAACTGTACTTTTTTCATTTTTAATGTGCCTTATATTTTTGAGATTTCATTTCGAAAAGCATGATTTTTATTTGTATTCATTCCAAATCTTCACATTATTCTCTTCTGTAGTCAAATTTTGTTAAATTTGTACAGTGAAAAAATGGGTTGTTTATTTTTTGTTATTTACTTATCTCACTTCTTTTAGTGAGGTGAGACAATTAGCGAAAATTCCCAACCTGATCGAACATTTTATTTCACATAAACTTTCCAATTCAGAAATGTCGGTTTTCGCATTTTTCAAAATGCATTATATTGATGAACAGGCGAAAGACAGTGACTATAAACAGGATATGAAACTCCCGTTCAAAACGCATGATTTTTCAAGTACTGTTGTTAATCTCAATATTCCACCTGAACGACCGATTCTAAATATTCCACATGGTTCAATTTTCGTAGACCGTTCCAGCAATTTTTCTTATTCTGAGAAATATTACCCTTCTGTTTTTTCTAAAATCTGGGAACCTCCCAAAATTTAATTTAAAATTTTCAGTGCAAATTTTCAGGTCAAATCTTTAGGTTTCGACGGTAATTGACCTTACTTAATCTTTAATCTTAAATTAAAACGATGAAAAATTCACATCTGCATTTGGTTGTAAATCATTTGCCTATCATATTTCCTATTGTGGGAATCATCATACTTTTTCTCGGAATTTTTACAAAATCCGAAGTTAAAAAACGCAATGGCTATACTATTTTTATTCTGGGGGCTTTGGCGTCTATTGCGGCAATGGCTACCGGTGAAAATACTGAAGATGCTATAGAAAAACTACAGGGAGTTTCCAAAGATCTTATTCATATTCATGAAGAAGCAGCAGAACTTTTTGCAGGTTTTTCTTACGTTACAGGCGGTTTTTCGCTTCTTGCACTTTTTTCAAGTTGGAAAAATTATTCAATTTCCAGATTTGCTCCTTATATTGTTGGTTTACTCGCAATTATAACCTTATTTTTTGCTCAGAAAGCAGGGACAACTGGTGGAGAAATTCGGCATACTGAAATAAGAAGCGGTTTTTCTGCAAATCAACAGGAAAGTATCGGAACCGACGACAAAAAAACAAGTGATAGAGACCATGATTAAACTTAGTGCTGATGGAGTTTATGGCTCTATCAGCGCTTTTAATTAAAAGAAATATGCTTAATAAAATTATAGAATTTTCTATAAAAAATAAACTGATTATCATTTTAATGACGCTTGGTTTAATTGTTTATGGACTGTTCGAACTCAGAAAATTGCCCATCGATGCGGTGCCTGATATCACCGATAATCAGGTTCAGATTATTACGGTTTCCCCAAGTTTGGGTGCGCCGGATGTAGAACGTTTTATCACTTTTCCTTTAGAACAGATTAATTACAATATTCAGGGAATCAAAGAAATGCGGAGTTTTTCACGCTTTGGTTTATCTGTAATTACCATTGTTTTTCATGATGATGTTGATCTGTTGGTCGCACGTCAGCAGTTTGCAGAAAGACTGCAACAGGTTTCCAAAGATATTCCCACCAATTTGGGCGTTCCACAAATGGCGCCGATTTCCACCGGTTTAGGAGAAATTTATCAATATGTTGTCCGGCCGAAAAAAGGGTACGAACACCGTTATAATCCGATGGAATTGCGAACCATTCAGGATTGGATTGTCCGCCGGCAATTGCTCGGAACTCCCGGCGTTGCAGATGTCGCCAGCTTTGGTGGCTATTTAAAACAGTATGAAGTTGCTGTAAATCCTGCTGTTTTAAAATCGATGGGCGTAACGATTTCGGAAGTTTTTAATGCTTTGCAAAAAAATAATCAAAATACCGGTGGTGCCTACATTGAAAAAGGCCCCAGCGTTTTATTTATCCGCACAGAAGGTTTGATGAATAAAATTCCGGATATTGAAAATACAGTGGTCAAGAATTTGGCTGACGGAACGCCTGTCCTTATTAAAAATATTGCAAAAGTCCAGTACGGAAAAGCCATTCGGTATGGTGCGATGACTTATGATGGCGAAGGCGAAGTTGCGGGTGCGGTCGTCATGATGATGAAAGGTGCCAATTCGAACGAAGTGATCAAGGAGGTAAAAACCAGAATCGCAGAAATCCAGAAAACACTTCCCGAAGGCGTAAAAATAGATGCCTTTCTCGACCGCACCAAGATGGTGAATAACGCAATAAGTACCGTCAGTAAAAACTTGTTGGAAGGCGCACTGATCGTTGTTTTTGTACTGGTTTTATTTCTCGGAAATTTCCGTGCGGGATTATTGGTCGCTTCCGTCATTCCTTTGGCCATGCTGTTTGCGATTATTATGATGAATATTTTCGGCGTTTCAGGAAACTTAATGAGTTTGGGCGCGCTGGATTTCGGTTTGATTGTCGATGGTGCGGTGATTATTGTCGAAGCCATTCTGCACCGTTTCAAACATTTAACCAAGTTTCAGGATAAAAAGATTTCTCAGGAATTTATGGATCGCGAAGTGTACACTTCTTCCAGTACCATGATGAATTCAGCGGTTTTCGGACAGATTATTATTCTTATTGTCTATCTGCCAATTTTAACTTTGCAGGGAATTGAAGGAAAAATGTTCAAACCAATGGCACAAACCGTGATCTTCGCGCTGCTTGGAGCATTTATCCTGTCACTGACATATATTCCAATGATGAGTTCCCTCTTTCTTTCTAAAAAAATTGATTTAAAGAAAAACTTTTCAGACAGGATGATGGAGAAATTCGAAATCTTTTATCACCAGACTTTAAATTTTGTTTTAAAAATTCCAAATCTGGTTTTCTTTAGCGTTGTCGGATTATTTTTCGTGTCTTTATTTGTAATGTCAAGATTAGGCGGCGAATTTATTCCCTCTCTTCCGGAAGGTGATTTTGCCGTCGATACCAGAGTTTTACCGGGAAGCAATCTGAAAACTTCAACGGATGCCGTTTTGAAATCCCAACAGGTTTTATTGAAGAAATTCCCGGAAATCGAAAAAATTGTCGGCAAAACCGGAAGCAGTGAAATCCCAACCGATCCAATGCCGATTGACGCCAGCGATATGATGATTATTCTGAAACCCCGAAAAGAATGGACTTCCGCAAAAACCTATGACGATCTCGCGGAAAAAATGTCAGCAGAATTAAAGAAAAATATGGTAGGCGTTACGTATTCTTTCCAGTATCCTGTCGCCATGCGTTTTAACGAATTAATGACCGGTGCCAGACAGGATGTAGTTTGTAAAATCTACGGCGAAGATCTGGATACATTAAAAGTGTATGCAGAAAAGTTAGGCGAAATCTCAAAAAAAATCAATGGTGCTCAAAATATTTATGTAGAACCTGTTTCCGGTATGCCGCAAATTGTAATTTCCTACAAAAGAGAAGCGCTTTCACAGTTCGGTTTAAATGTAGAAGACGTTAATAATATCGTCAATACTGCGTTTGCCGGACAATCTACCGGTTCTGTTTTCGAAGGCGAGAAGAAATTCGATTTGGTGGTTCGTTTGGATGGCGAAAAGAGAAAAAATGTAGAGGATGTTAATAATTTGCTTATTGCAACACCTGCCGGAACTGAAATTCCATTGAGCACCGTCGCTTCCGTTGAACTCAAAGAAAGCGTCAATCAAATCCAGCGGGAAAATACACAGCGCAGGATCATCGTCGGCTTCAATGTGAGAAACCGCGATATCCAGTCAACCGTCGAAGATTTACAGAAAGTGGTTGAAAAAGAGTTCAAACTTCCACCAGGTTATTCGATTTCTTATGGCGGAACTTTTGAAAACCTGCAACATGCGAAATCCCGTTTAATGATCGCAGTTCCCATCAGTTTACTGCTCATTTTACTGATGTTGTATTTCGCCTTTAATTCGGTAAAATATGGTTTGCTCATTTTCTCCGCAATTCCGCTTTCGATGATCGGCGGCATCCTCTCGCTCTGGATTCGGGGAATGAATTTCAGTATTTCTGCAGGTGTCGGTTTCATCGCGCTTTTCGGAGTTGCCGTATTGAATGGAATTGTGTTAATCGCTGAATTTAACCGACAGAAATTGCATCATTCAGATTTAAAAGACGTCGTGAAAATTGGCGGAAGAATAAGATTGCGTCCTGTTTTAATGACGGCTTTGGTCGCCTCGCTCGGATTTTTACCGATGGCTTTAAGTACCGGCGAAGGCGCAGAAGTTCAGCGGCCTTTAGCAACTGTCGTGATCGGCGGTTTGCTTTTGGCGACTTTCCTCACGCTCTATTTATTGCCTTTAATTTACATTTGGTTTGAGGAACATTTCCCGGACCGTCGCAAAAAAATTCAGGAAATAAGTGAAGAAGAAGATGGATATAAAGAAGATGAATAGTGTTTTTTGGGCAGCGATTTCCGTCTTCCGCTCCCAATCTTTTGCTCGTCGTTCCTCCTCACAAAAGGATTTCCGCTCAAGCCGGGCTGCGGATTTTAGATAAAATAAAAAGTCAGATAAGAATGAAGGTTCTCGCACTTTTTGCAAACTTTTGACTGACTTAAAAAAAATAAAACTTTTGCCTCTTTTGCGGAAAAAAAAATTTTAAAGAAATTAAAAATGAAACAACTTATAAAAATAATAACAGCATTTTCAGTTTTGCTTACCGTTCAACTGAAAGCACAAACGCCGATTTCTCTGGAATCAGCGTATGAAAAAGCCCTCAAAAATAATCTGAACTTAAAAAACGGACAACTCCGGATCGATTACCAGGATAAGATTAAAAAATCGTACGCCGTGGTGGATCCTTTAAATATTTCCGGAGAAATAGGGCAGATTAATTCAGCCTATACCGACAATAAATTTTCCGTCAATCAAACACTCAGATTGCCCGGGTTTTATAATTCGCAAAAACAGGTTTTGTTGGAAGAATGGAAAAATTCAATGCTCAGTTTAGATGTTCAAAAATGGCAACTAAAGCGCGAAATCGCTTTGATTTATAATGAACTCAATTACCAGAATGAAAAAGAAAAATTGCTTTTGAGAGCCGATTCTATTTATATAAATTATTATAAACGCGCCGAACTCCGTTTGAAAAAAGGAGAAAGTAATATTCTGGAAAAAACGACCGCTGAAAATTACCGGAGTCAGGCGGAAATTCAATTGGCGAATCTGAAAAAAGATAGAGAGATTTCACTTTATCAATTTAATTATTTGCTTAATGATGACATAATCTATTCGAATGAAACTTCTGGTTTCTATGAAATGAACGTTGAAAATCAGGATTTGAATTACGCCGGAAATCAGGTCATTTTAAAACAACTCGAGCAACAGAAAAGCATAGAACTGGCCAAATTGAATGCGGAAAAATCGAAATTGCTGCCGACTTTCAATATCGGTTACAACAATTCCAGCATGTACGGAAATGGCGCAGATGATCATTTTTATGAAAGGTCAGCGCGTTTTCACTCCGGAATGATTGGCGTGGGAATTCCACTTTTTAATGGTGCACAAAAATCTTTAATCGAAGGGCAGAAAATCAATCAGTTAATCGCTGAAAATAATTATGAAATGGGTTCCAGAAATCTTAAAAATCAATATGCATCCTTGTTTTCAGAATATGAAAAACTGAAAAGCGAAACCGATTATTACAAAACCAGCGGATTAAAGAATGCCGAAACCATCCTGAAAACAGCCAACCGTTTGTATTATGAAGGCGAAATTAATTATTTGGAATGGTCTCTTCTCATCAACCAAAGTTTAGACATTCAAAATAAAATGATCGACACCCAAAAAATACTGAATGAGAAAATCATTCAACTGAACAGTTTAACTCAATACTAATTTTAAAATTCATCAAAATGAAAACATATACCGTCCTTCACCGCGTCCTTCACTGGATTTTTGCCGTAGTGATGCTTGTTTTATTCACCACCGGATTTCTGAGAATGTACTGGATGAGCAAAACCGTAATTTCTGATGCAGTGAATAAAAATGTGGAAATAAAGAGTTTAAATCTGGATAAACAAAGCCTTCGTACCATCGTTCATTCCGTTCAGGATCCCATGTTTGAATGGCATGTTTATGCGGCTTATATTATTACTTTTGCCTTTATTGCAAGGATAATTTATATGATCGTCAAAGGAATTAGATTTCCGAATCCGTTTCTAAAAACGACCACCGCTAAAGAAAAATTGCAGGGATTTATCTATCTTGGATTTTATGTTTTAATCGCAGTCCAAATAATTACAGGCAGTATTTTGAAATTTGAAATCGGCTCAGAATCTCTTGGGAATCTAGCAGAAACGACGCACAAACTCGCCGTTTACTGGATGCCGATTTTTGTTATTTTACACTTTGCCGGCATCGCGATTTCCGAAAATACAAATCGAAAAGGAATTACCTCAAAAATGATTGGCGGTGATTCTGAATAATAAAATTTTTACAATGAGAAAACTACTTTTAATACTTTTAAGTTTAATGATTTTTTCCTGTTCCAAAAAAGCAACGGTTCAGGAAGAAATCAGCGCCGTCCAAGGAAATCAGGTCACCTTAACTGACTTACAGATCAAAAATTCGGGCATTGAAACCAACACGTTGAGCAATCTGGATATCGCGCACAAAATTATGCTTACGGGCCAAATCGACGTGCCACCGCAGGGAATGGCAAGCGTTTCTGCACCAAGTGGCGGTTATGTGAGGGTATCCAGATTTATGCCCGGGAATTTTGTAAAAAAAGGACAGATTTTGGCAACCTTGGAAAATCCCGAATTGGTTCAACTTCAGCAGGATTATTTGTTGGCAAAATCGAATCTTCAATATGCACAGCAGGATTATTCCCGCCAAAAAGATTTGAATGCAAACAAAGCCAGTTCCGATAAAGTGACTCAAAAAGCCTTTAATGAAAGCCAGAATCAAAAAATTATGATGAAAGGAATGGCGCAGAAATTAGCCGCGATGGGAATCAGTCCGACCGCTTTAAATGCGAATAATATCCGGCGTACTTTCGCGGTCGTTTCACCAATTTCAGGATATATTTCTACGGTCAATATAAATATCGGACAATACGTTTCGCCGATGGATAAAATGTTCGATATCGTAAACACCGGCGATTTACATTTGGTTTTAAAGGTTTTTGAAAAGGATTTAAATAAAATTAAAACAGGCCAAAAAGTCTTTGCCTACACCAATCAAAATCCAACCAATAAATATGAAGCACGGATTTTCATCATTGGAAAAGATTTTTCGGCCGACCGGAGCGTATTGGTTCACTGCCATTTTGTAGATAATAATCTGTCTTTAATTCCGGGAACTTTTATGAATGCTGAAATCGAGGCTGATTCTGCTAATGGAACGGTTATTCCCGATGATGCGGTTGTCACTTGGGAAGAAAAACAATATGTTTTCGAAGAAATAAAACCTAAAACTTACCGGATGTTTCCCGTAGAAATCGGTAATTCTGAAAATGGTTTTACCGAACTTTTAAATTTTAAAAAAGAGAATTCAAACAAAAAATTCGTCACAAAAGGTGCTTACCAATTACTAATGGCGCTGAAAAATGTAGAAGAGTAAATAACGGTCTGATTTTTTAAACCGCAAAAGAAACAAAAGTTTTACTTTAAAATAAATCAAAAGTTTGCAAAAGCACCATGAAATAATGGCTTTACCATTTTGCCGTCTTTTGAAAACCTTTTCAGTTCATTTGTCTTTTGCCACTTTTGCGGTTGAAAATAAGGATTTGATTTTTTGGATAGTTACTTATTTTTTAAAAAACTACTTGCAGATAAAAAAAACATTTATATATTTGCCTCAATGAAACACGTCTAAAATATTTCTTAAAAAGAATAATGACCGTTCCATTTGAAATTAAAAAATATTTCTCTACAAATGAATTCAATAACAAACAATACTTGGTGGTGGCATTCAAACTCCTTTAGGGTCTGAAGCAAATCTTGTATTCTGTTTGTAAAAAACATATAAAGACTTTGACGGGATCCGTTGAAGTCTTTTTTTATGCCCAAAAGTGAAAAACAGAATCATGCAATCCAATGAGTTTATAATTAAAAAAAATAAAAGTCAAATGAATTTTGATACTAAAATCAACATAAAAACCACCGTAAAATCGGTGATGAGCGATCTCTTCACGCCGGTCGGAATTTACCTGCGGTTGCGCGACAAATTTCGGGACACGATTTTGCTCGAAAGTGCCGGGAATCAAAATACCGATAACAATTTTTCTTTCATCGCCATCAATGCAGTTGCCGGAATTGAAATCCGGAATTTTCAGGAAGCAGAAATTAAATTTCCGCTTGGGAATCCTCAAAAAATCGCTTTAGAAAAAGAGAAGTTGAGCGAATTATTAAATGACTTTACGAAATGTTTTGTGTGCGAACAGCCTTCTAAAGAAATCGGTAAATCAGCGCAGGGATTTTTTGGTTATACGGGTTATGATGCGATTCCTTTCTTCGAAAATATCCATTTTAAAGAACTTTCGGAAGAAAATAAAATTCCGTTGTTGCGTTACCGTCTGTACCAATATGTGATCGCAATCAACCATTACAACGATGAAATGTTCATTATTGAAAATAAAATTAACGATTTAAAATCTGATCTGCCCGAAATTGAAAATTTAATCAATCAGAAAAACGCACCTATTTTTCCTTTTCAAAAAATTGACGAAGAAACTTCAAATTTAAAAGATGAAGAATACCGCGAACTGGTGGAGACCGCAAAAAAACACTGTTTCCGTGGAGATGTTTTTCAGTTGGTGTTGAGCCGCAGATTTGAGCAGAAATTTAATGGTGATGAATTCAATGTTTACCGCGCTTTAAGACATATTAATCCTTCTCCGTATTTATTTTTCTTTGATTACGGCGATTATAAATTAATGGGTTCCAGTCCGGAAAGTCAGTTGATTATTAAAAATAAAAAAGCGATAATTCATCCGATTGCAGGGACTTTTAAACGAACCGGAAATATTGAAGAAGATTTGAAAGCTGCCGAAGATCTGAAAAAAGATGTCAAGGAAAATGCCGAACACACGATGTTGGTTGATTTGGCACGAAACGATTTAAGCATCTGCGGAAAAAATACGACGGTGACGAAGTTAAAAGAAGTCCAGTTTTTTTCTCACGTCATTCATTTAGTAAGCGAAGTTACTGCAGAAGTTGAAGATAATCAAAATCCTTATGAAATGATCGCCACGACTTTTCCGCAGGGAACTTTGAGTGGGGCACCAAAATACAAAGCCATGGAGCTCATCGATTCTTACGAGAAAACTTCCCGTTCGTTTTACGGAGGATGTATCGGTTTTGTCGGTTTTGATGGAAGCTGCAATCAAGCGATTATGATCCGTACTTTTTTAAGTAAAAACAATACGTTGTACTATCAAGCCGGAGCCGGAATTGTCGCGAAATCCTCCGCAGAAAACGAATTGCAGGAAGTAAACAATAAACTGAATGCGCTGAAAATGGCCGTTAAAAAAGCAACCTCAATTTAAGTAAATACAATTATGAAAATATTAGTCTTCGATAATTACGATAGTTTTACGTATAATTTGGTTCAAATGATTGAACAAATTAGTGGTGAAAAAGTAAATGTTTTTCGGAATGATCAAATTCGTTTGGAGGAAATCGAAAAGTACGATAAAATTGTGCTTTCTCCCGGACCGGGAATTCCAAGTGAAGCGGGAATTTTAATTGATTTAATAAAAAAATACGCTCCCACAAAATCTATTCTCGGAGTTTGTTTAGGTCAACAAGCCATTGCAGAAGCATTTGGCGGAAATCTGATTAATTTGACAGAAATCTATCACGGCGTTGCAACAAATGCACGAACCATTAAAAAAGAGGCGTTACTTTTAAGAGATTTACCCGAAAATTTAGAAGTCGGAAGATATCACAGTTGGGCCGTAAATCCCGACGGTTTTCCGGAAGAATTAGAGATTACTTCAATCGACGGAAACGGAATGATCATGTCTCTGCAACATAAAACGTACGATATTCACGCCGTTCAGTATCATCCCGAAAGTATTTTAACACCGAACGGAAGGAAGATTATCGAAAATTTTTTAAAATCCTAAAGCCACGAAGTGGCGACAATCATCAGCATAGGGTGAAGCCCTATGGAAAAAGACAATCAACATCATAGAGTGAAATCCTATGAATTCGAAAAAAATTAAAATGAAAGACATCTTACAATATTTATTCGACCATCAAACGCTTTCCAAAGCACAGGCGAAATCGATTCTCCTGGAAATTTCAAAGAATATTTTCAATGAAATTGAAGTCACTTCATTCGTCACGGTTTTCCTGATGAGAAGTATTACGTTGGCAGAATTAGAAGGTTTCACCGAAGCGTTGCAGCAACTCGCACCTCAAATCGATTTGGGAACCGATGATCTGGTGGACATTGTCGGAACTGGCGGCGACGGAAAAAACACCTTTAATATTTCAACTTTGGCGAGTCTGGTTGTCGCCGGAACCGGACAAAAAGTAGCCAAGCACGGCAATTATGCAGCCTCAACAATCAGCGGCGCCTCCAATGTTTTAGAAACGCTCGGTTATCGTTTTAAAGAAACTGAAGTAGAATTAAAAAGTGATTTGGCAAAAGGAAATTTCTGTTATTTACACGCACCGATTTTTCACACTTCCTTAAAATCTATTGCGCCGATGCGGAAAAATTTAGGTTTGAAAACTTTTTTCAATATCCTGGGACCTTTGATTAATCCGGCAAAACCAAAATACACGATGATCGGTGTTGCGAATCTGGAGATTGCACGGATTTATCAGTATTTGTTACAGAAGAAAAACACCGATTTTCTGTTGGTCAATGCTTTGGATGGTTATGACGAAATCAGTTTGACCGGCGATACCAAAATCATGGATAAAAACGGCGAAAGTATTTATTCCGCCCAGGAATTACAGTTCAGAAATATCGAACCTGAAACCATTTTTGGCGGAAACAGTACTGAAGAAGCCGCGCAGATTTTCAAAAAGATTCTGGAAGGAAAAGGAACCTATGAACAGAACGCCGTGGTTTTAGCCAACGCTGCAATGGCTTTGAAAAACACAGCAAAATACGGTGAGTATGAAAATTGCTTAATGATGGCGACAGAAAGTTTACTGAAAGGAAAAGCACTCAATTGTTTTAAAAAAGTGATTGATTAGAATTTTTTGGGCGACTGTTTCCGTCTTCCGCTCCCAATCTTTTTTGTTCCGCTTTGCTCCACAAAAAAGGATTTCCGCTCAAGCCGGGTCGCAAACTCTGCTTCAAATAAAAATTAGATATAAAAATGAATATTCTCAACAAAATAATCGAACATAAAAAGATCGAAGTTGCCCAGGCAAAAAAGAAAATCTCTCTAACTGAATTAAAGGAAGCCGCATTTTTTCAGCGCAAAACTTTTTCCTTAAAAAAATCCGTGAAATCGGGGAGTGGAATCATCTCTGAATTTAAAAGACAATCGCCAAGCAAAGGAATTATTAATGACAAGGTTGATGTTTTAGAAGTTACCAGATCCTACGAAAAATTCGGAGCCAGTGGAATTTCAGTTCTGACCGATGAGAATTTTTTCGGTGGAACGCTGCAGGATATTTTAAAAGTAAGACAGGAAATTTCGATTCCCATTTTAAGGAAAGATTTCATGATTGATGAATACCAGTTTTACGAAGCAAAAGCCAACGGAGCCGATGTTGTTTTGTTAATCGCAAGTTGTCTGTCGCCGTCGCAGGTTCAGGAATTCACAGAATTGTCTCATGATTTGGGTTTAGAAGTTTTACTGGAAATTCACACCGAAAAAGAATTAAAACATTTCAATAGAAATATCGATTTAGTCGGAATAAATAACCGCAACCTTAAAGATTTCAAAGTCGATCTGCAGCATTCTGTTAATTTGAAAAATCTCTTGCCAAAAGAAGTTCTAGCCGTTGCAGAAAGTGGAATTTATGCTGTTGAGGATTTCAAATTCCTGAAAGAAAAAGGATTTGACGGCTTTTTAATGGGCGAATATTTTATGCGAAATGAAGATCCGGGATTTGCATTCGGAGAGTTTATCAATATAATTAAAAAATAAAAGCCGCGAATTCACGAATGATTTTTTTTAATTCGTGCATTCGTGGCAAAAAAATAATATGAAATTAAAAGTTTGCGGTTTAACGAAACTCGATCAAATCGAAGAATTAATTTCTTTGAACACCGATTTTCTGGGATTTATCTTTTATGAAAAATCACCACGTTATGTTTTGAATGCTTTGACTTTCAATCAAATTAAATCAATTCATCATCAGGGAAAAATCGGCGTTTTCGTCAACGAAAATATTGCGGAAATTATCAAAATCTCCGAAAAAGCAGGATTGAATTATATTCAGCTTCACGGTGACGAAGACGAAAATTTCATCATAAAATTAAAACAAAAATTAAAGCCCGAAATCGGAATTATAAAAGTGATCAGAATCGGAAATGACTTATCTGAAGTTAAAATTCAAGTCGAAAAAATCTTAAATCTTAAATCTCAAATCTCCCATTTTTTGTTCGATACCGATTCCAAATCCTTTGGCGGAACGGGAAAAACCTTCGACTGGCAAATTTTAAATGAACTGAAAATCACCAAACCTTATTTTCTAAGCGGTGGAATTTCCGAAGAAAATATTGAGAATATAAAATTGTTAGAACAGCAACCTTTCGCTCTGGATATCAATTCAAAATTTGAAATTGAGCCGGGAAATAAGGATGTAGAAAAAATTAAAAACTTCATAAGCGTTTTTAGCGCTTCAAGCCCTAACAACGCTCAAAAAAAATAACATTATGAACTATAAAAACCCCGACGAAAACGGCTATTACGGTGAATTTGGCGGCGCTTTCGTTCCCGAAATGCTGTTTCCGAATGTGGAAGAACTGCAAGGTCAGTATTTAGATATTATCAATTCAGCAGAATTCCAAACCGAGTTTCGTGGTCTGTTGAAAAATTATGTCGGACGCGCAACACCACTGTATTTTTCGAAAAACCTGAGCGAAAAGTACCAAACGCAGGTTTACTTAAAACGCGAAGATTTGAATCACACCGGCGCCCATAAAATCAATAATGCATTGGGACAGGTTTTACTGGCGAAAAAATTAGGAAAAAAACGGATTATCGCGGAAACCGGCGCCGGTCAACATGGCGTGGCAACAGCAACAGCGTGCGCTTTGATGAATCTGGAATGCATCGTTTACATGGGTGAAGTCGATATTGCAAGACAGGCACCCAATGTCGGAAGAATGAAAATGTTGGGCGCAACAGTTATTCCCGCAACTTCAGGATCGAAAACGTTGAAAGATGCCGTGAATGAAGCGCTGCGTGACTGGATCAACAATGCTTCGACCACACATTATATCATCGGGAGTGTGGTCGGTCCGCATCCGTTTCCGGATTTGGTAGCACGTTTTCAAAGTGTCATTTCTGAGGAAATAAAATGGCAGTTAAAAGAGAAGATCGGGCGTGAAAATCCTGATTATGTAATCGCCTGTGTCGGCGGTGGAAGCAATGCTGCAGGAACTTTCTATCATTTTGTGGATGAGCCGCGCGTGAAAATTATTGCAGCAGAAGCGGGCGGTTTTGGTCTGGATTCTGGAAAGTCGGCGGCTACGACTTTCCTGGGAACATTGGGCGTTTTGCACGGCAGTAAAAGTTTGGTGATGCAGACTGAAGACGGACAGGTCATCGAGCCGCATTCGATTTCTGCAGGTTTGGATTATCCGGGAATCGGTCCTTTTCATGCGAATTTATTTAAAGAAAAACGAGCCGAGTTTTTCAGCATTACCGATGAAGAAGCGCTGAAATCTGCATTTGAACTGACACAGATTGAGGGAATTATTCCCGCTTTGGAATCTGCGCATGCTTTAGCGGTTTTGGGAAAGAAAAAGTTTAAAAAAGAAGACGTCGTCGTGATTTGTTTGAGTGGACGAGGTGATAAGGATATGGAAACGTATTTGAAAAATTTATAATATTATTTGGGCGACTTTTCCGTCTTCCACTCCCGCTTTTTTATATTGGTGGCTTCGGCTCCGCTCAGCCGCCAATATAAAAAGAGCTCCGTTCAAGCCGGGTCGCAGATTCCGCATTTTTACAAAACCCTATTTAAAAATAAAAAATGAATAATAACACCAGCATCCAACCTCCAACCTCTAACTTCGGACCTGAAAAGAAACTCAACATCTATTTCACCGCCGGAATTCCGCAGCTGAATGATACAACGGAAATTTTAAAATTGATCCAACATTCCGGAGCAGATTATATCGAAATAGGAATGCCTTATTCTGATCCGGTTGCCGATGGACCTGTGATTCAGAAAGCGCACGAAATAGCTTTGAAAAACGGAATGACCATCGCAGAACTTTTTCATCAACTGAAATCGGTGAAATCAGAAATGAATATTCCCATTATTTTGATGGGCTATATTAATCCTGTTTTAAGTTTCGGCTTCGAAAATTTTTGTAAAGAATGTCAAGATTCCGGGGTTTCGGGATTGATTATTCCTGATTTACCGGCCGTGGAATTCGAGAAAAACTACAGAATAATTTTAGAAAAATACAATCTGAATTTTATCTTTTTAGTCACGCCGGAAACGTCCGATGAAAGAATAAAATATTTAGATTCTTTAAGTTCCGGTTTTCTGTACGCGGTCTCAAGTTCTTCGACGACCGGAAATAATGCGAAAGAAATAAACAACGAAGAATATCTGAACCGACTGGCGAATTTAGGTTTGAAAAATCCCGTCATGATTGGATTTGGAATTAAAAACAAATCTGATTTTGATAAAGTGACCAAAAAAGCAGATGGCGGAATTATCGGAACTGCATTTGTGAATATTTTATTGTACAATGAGGATTGGGCAGAGAAAGCAGAAAGTTTTATTCGAAGCATAATAAAATAATTTTATAAATTTGTGGCTGAAAATCTTTAAACCTAAAAAGTCACAAAAGACTGATAAGAAAAAAGATATTCAAAAGGAAACAAAAGATACAAACCGATTTTCACTCCTCTTTATATTAAAATAAATCTTTGTTCTTAAAATTAAAGTTGAAAAAAGCGGAGTCCCGCAATAGGGATAGAAGTGGAAATCCTTTTTTGAAAAAAAAGATTGTAACGGATAGCCCGACCCGAGTTGGCGATGGAAAAGCGCTGTTAGGGCTTTAAGCCCTAACAGCGCTCAGCAAAGGCAACGAGGGGATTGCCCAAAAAATTAAAATAACATGACAGACACACAGAATAGAACTTTACACTTTCAGGAATTAGGTTTGATGGATTACGAACCGGCTTTTGAATTTCAGGAAAAACTGATGAAAGAAATCATCGCTTTAAAACTTGAAAACCGAGGCCAACCCGATGAAATTCAGCATATAACACCGAATTATTTATTGTTTGTTGAGCATCCGCATGTTTATACGATCGGTAAATCTGGGGACGAACATAATATGCTCGCAAATGCTAAAAAGCTGGAGGAAATCAATGCGACTTTTGTGAAAACGAACCGCGGCGGAGATATTACTTATCACGGTTTCGGGCAAATTGTTGGTTATCCGATTTTGGATCTTGATAATTTTAAATCAGACATTTTCCTTTACATGCGGAATTTGGAGGAAGTGATTATCAGAGTGATTGCAGAATATGGCCTGAAAGGAGAAAGAAGTGAAGGCGAAACCGGAGTTTGGCTGGATGTCGGGAAGCCGTACGCAAGAAAAATTTGCGCAATGGGCGTGAAGACTTCAAAATGGGTGACCATGCACGGTTTGGCTTTGAATGTAAATACTGATCTGCGCTATTTCGAGTACATTATTCCGTGCGGAATCAAAGATAAAGCGGTGACTTCGCTGCAAAGAGAATTAGAACGCGAATTTTCGCCGCAGGAAATGGATGAAGTCAAAGAGAAAATTAAAAAACATTTCTGCGAAGTTTTTGAAGCGGAAATTGTTTAGTGGCTTCTAAGTTTTTAACCGCAAAAGACGCAAAAGTTTTATTTTAATCACTGTTCAAAAGTTTGCAAAAGATGGATGGTCTTACTTTTTGCAACCTTTTGAAATTCTTTTAACTTGGAAGTCTTAGGATCTTTTGTCTCTTTTGCGGTAAAAATATTTAGTTTTCTATTGTATTTCTTTATACAATTCTACTTTTTCGAAAGTCTTCATTTTCTGATTGTCAATTCTGAGAAGTTTTTGAAGCGGAAATTATTTAGTGGCTTCTAAGTTTTTAACCGCAAAAGACGCAAAAGTTTTATTTTAATCACTGTTCAAAAGTTTGCAAAAGATGGATGGTCGTACTTTTTGCAACCTTTTGAAATTCTTTTACTTGGAAGTCTTAGGATCTTTTGTCTCTTTTGCGGTAAAAATATTTAGTTTTCTATTGTATTTCTTTATACAATTCAACATTTACGAAAGTCTTCATTTTCTGATTCTCAATTTTATCAGAAATCAAAATTCCCGACAGATGATCGATTTCGTGCTGCAGAATTACAGCGGTAAATCCTTCCACAATTTCAGTGTGTTTCTTGCCATTTAAATCAAAATACTCCAACTGAATAACCTGACTTCGGTAAAAATAATCCCGGAAAACTTCGATGGATAAATCCCCTTCCGGACCTAAATTTAAAACTTCTGAAAACCACAGAATCTTTGGATTAATAAAATATTCCAACGGTGCTCCTTTTTTATCAAATCTTTTTGCCCAAATAATATTCCGGTTGATTCCGACTTGGGGCGCAGCGATTCCGACACCGCCGTCAGTTGAAATTAACGCTGACTTCATTCGGTTGACCAAAATTATGGTGTATCTGTTTTTTGGATCTGCATCGATCGACTGACCAAGTAAAACTTTATTTTGCAAAGAATCAGAGGTCTGGAAAATGGGCAAAGCGGTATCGGTATTTCCTTCTGTAATTCTGGCAATTTCCTGCTTGGTATATTTTTGTGAAAAAGTGAAAACAGAAAACAATATCAGTAACAAGGAATATTTTCTCATCCTATTAAAAAGTTTTGTACCCTTTATAAACCTGTGCAGATTTTTCTAATAGGGAAGCCGACTGATTTCTGAAGTTCATTAAATGGTCGGTGCCGTTATGTTGATGGTGATGTTCTTCGCTTTCCCAAAGTTCTACGATAAAGAAAAAGCCTTTGTTGGTATGATCTTCCACTAAATCATATTGCAGGCAGCCGTCTTCTTTTCGGGTTTCAATCACTAATTTTTTTAATAATTCGAGTGCGTCCATCAGGTTGTTTTCTTTGAACTGGAACAGGGCAACGATATACAGGTTTTTCATAAAGGTAAATATTTATACAAATGTAAATATTGAAATTTTAAATATTGAAAAAAAATCAAAAAAGAGAGGTGAAAATTCATTATTTCCTAATCCATAAAAATTTTTATCTTTGTAAAAAGCGAAATAAAAAATGGCAGAATATAAATTACTACTTCCCTCAATGGGAGAGGGCGTTATGGAAGCAACGATTATCAGTTGGTTGTATAATGAAGGAGATACTGTAAAAGAAGATGAATCTGTAGTTGAAATTGCTACTGACAAAGTAGATTCCGACGTTCCGACACCTGTTTCGGGGAAAATTATTAAAATCCTGAAACAGAAAGATGAAGTTGCAAAGATTGGCGAAGCCATCGCAATTTTGGAAGTTGCCGGTACGGAGGACGGGCTCGCAGCTCAACCACAGGAACCAAAATCTGCGGAAGAAGTACAAACTGAAATACCCAATGTAGATCCCGACGTGGTGAAAGGTTTGGAAGAAGCGATGGAAAGTTCAAAAACAGCGACCAGTTTCGACGGATCCGATTTGTATTTATCGCCACTCGTAAAATCAATTGCACAAAGCGAAAAAATTTCCGACAACGAATTGCAGTCCATCAAAGGAAGCGGTTTAGAAGGGAGAATTACCAAAGAAGATATCTTAGCATTCGTTTCCAACAGAACTGCTCCGGCAGCGCCACAGGCAGCAGCAGTAGCTCCGGTTGCTGTAGCCGCAACTCCGGCTCCGGTTTCTGCACCTTTAAAAGTGGGAGCAGGCGACGAAATCATCCAAATGGACAGGGTTCGGAAAATCATTGCCGATGCGATGGTGAAAAGCAAACATACGGCGCCGCACGTGACTTCTTTCATTGAAACCGACGTGACAAACGTGGTAAAATGGAGAACGAAACATAAAGATTTATTTGAAAAACGCGAAGGTGAGAAATTAACGTACATGCCGATTTTCGTAAAAGCAATCGTAAAAGCCATTCAGGATTTCCCGATGATCAATGTCTCTGTGGACGGCGATAAAATCATCAAAAAGAAAAACATCAATATCGGAATGGCAACCGCACTTCCGGACGGAAATTTAATTGTTCCGGTCATTAAAAATGCAGATCAGCTGTCACTTTCCGGTTTGGCAAAAGCCATCAACGATTTGTCACACCGGGCACGGAATAAAAAATTGAGACCGGAAGATACCCAGGGGGCAACGTACACCATTTCCAATGTCGGAGGATTCGGAAACCTTATGGGCACGCCGATTATTCCACAGCCACAGGTTGCTATTCTGGCAGTCGGCGCTATTGTGAAAAAACCGGCGGTTTTAGAAACCAAAGATGGCGATGTGATTGCAATCCGCAACTTGATGTTTATGTCGCATTCTTACGATCACCGTGTAGTAGACGGTTCTTTGGGCGGAATGTTCCTGAAACATGTTCACGATTACCTTCAGAATTGGGATTTAGATACTGAAATATAATTTTCAGCAGACAATAAGATAAAAGCAAACCTTTGAGAATTTCTCAAAGGTTTTTTTTAGTGCCCGATTTAATTTTTAGCCACGAATGCACGAATTTTTATTTTTTCATTGCTATGAATATATTCTTATAATTTTAAGAAAGTAAATTTATTCTGAAGTCTGATACAAAGATGTTTTATTAAGAGGAAAATTCGTGCATTCGTGGCTTCTAATTGTTTCAATATTTTTTTAGCCACGAATGCACGAATTTCTATTTTATGTGTTATAATTGGATTCTTAT